>JALHMU010000029.1 GCA_022843885.1 Candidatus Peribacteraceae bacterium
GCAAGCTTGTGATCGTTGGACGCTTAAAAGTACTTAGCGAGCGAACGCACACGACCGTTGATAATCGCATTGCGTCGATCCTGGGAAACACCAGCATGGCACTGTACTTCGCGGTGGCACTCTTTGCCGCCATTCAAGTCGTTGATGTACCGGCGAAGGTCGCAGATGTATCACGCGCGATCTTATTGATCGTCACCGTGTATGAATCAGTGAAGATTCTCCAACGTATCCTAGAATTTCTCGTCACACGCAAATTCATCAATCTGAATTCGTTCTCGGAACGCCGCATCGTTCTCATCATTCGTCCGATCATCGGTGTGATCTTGTGGCTCATCGCGGTGTTGCTGATTCTTTCAAACCTCGGCATCAACGTTACATCGCTCGTCGCGAGTCTCGGTATCGGAGGTGCGGCAATCGCGCTCGCATCACAACGCATCCTCGGAGACATCTTCAGTTCATTCTCGATTTATGTCGATCAGCCCTTCCGTGAAGGTGATTTCATTGTCACTGGTGTGCACAGCGGAACCGTCCGAAAGATCGGCCTGAAATCGACACGCATCGAGGCGCTTGGTGGAGAAGAAATTATCATCCCAAATGCAGAACTGACGAACGCGCGTGTGCAGAACTTCAAACGCATGCACAAGCGCCGTGTGGAATTTATTTTGCCACTCAAATCCAGCAATGATCCTGAAAAAGTGAAACATGTTCCAGCCCTGATCGAAGCCATTATCAAAGAGATCCCTGACATCCTCTTCGAGCGTGCGACGTTTAAGACCATCACCGGTCCAAAGTTTGAATTTGAGATCGTCTATCACGTGAAAACTGGTGATTACAGCGAGTACATCGATATTCACCAGCGTATCAACTTCCAGATCCTTGAAGCATGCGCCAAAGAGGGGCTGGAATACGCCGCATAAGGCCTCTGATTGCATTGTCAGCTATCTCATACCCTGATATATTTTCTCGGCTCAACGCAGGAAAAGAGCCAATCGATCCTTGTGACATCGTTTTCATAAATCATCCTCCAAATCGTGGAGCTGTAGCTCAGCTGGTTAGAGCGCTTCCCTGTCACGGAAGAGGTCGCGGGTTCGAGTCCCGTCAGCTCCGCCATTCGATTCGCACTACGTGCTCACTCATGGTCTCCGCTCTTTCCGAGCTTCGACCATCTCTTTACGAATCGAATACCCTGAGCGTAGTCGAAGGGCACGAGACCCGCTCTTCGCGATAGATTTTTATATTCACATTGTTCATCTGGTGTAGACTGTTCTTTATATGAACATCACTCAGCGTTTCATCGTCGGCGTGCTTACGTTCTCATTGTTTGCAGGTCACGGTATGGCTCGGAACCTCCCGACGGTAACTCCGCATCCATGTGATGCGCTCTTCTCGGCCAAAGATTCTGTCGCAATGTATGGGGCAACGAACATGGAGAGCCAAGCCGCACATGACGTGGTGAAAAAGAAATTCCCTAAAGGCCAGACATACATCGGAGTGTCTACGGATAACGAAATCAAAGCAATGCTCAAACCGGGACAATTCTTTTGTTATTACGTGCATGGTCGTAATCCCTATGTCTCCGTGAATGTGCAAACAGAGCCTGCACTCAATGAACGTATCGCAAAAAGAGAAGTTATTTCCATTGCGAGAAGCAGTACAGCACAATTTTCACGAGTGACGCTGGCGAAAGATGTGACGGCGTATTGGAGTGTGTATGAACGTCCTGCTGAGGGAGGTTCCTTGCTGCTTGGAAGCCTCATCTTTACCGCAGGAAAAACAATCTTGTATGTAGAGATCGCAAACGGTGGATATATCGAAGGAAAAGCTCCGTACGATCTCACTGCAACAGAGATCAAGAGTGATGCACTGAAGATTGCCAAAAAGATTCTAAATCGTTTGAAGGAGTGACGTTCGTATTTCTGAAGGAACATATTTCAGCCCTTATTTGAGCCATAGATTTTCTGTTCAACTCCCCACTCATTTTTTTGAGAGAGAATGACGGAGGATGAATGTTTATCGTGAGGACATTACTTTCTTCCTCTTTTTTTATGAAATCGGTGAATACCGTCATTCTCCTCGGGAACGTCACGCAAGACCCGGAAGTCAAAACACTGCCAAGTGGGCAGGTGGTCAGCAGTTTCGGTCTAGCGACCAATCGCGTTTGGAAAGATTCCAACGGCGAGAAGCAAACAATGGCTGAATTCCATAACCTCATCGCGTGGGCAAAGCTTGGCGAGTTCGTCGGCAAGTACGTCAAGAAGGGTAAGCCTTTGTACGTAGAAGGACATCTCAAAACGCACAGCTGGGACAATCCACAAGGCGTGAAGATGTACCGCACGGAAGTGGTGCTGGATAACCTGGTCCTGCTCGGTGCCAAGGACAAAAGTCCAGAAGTCGAAAAGGCTGTGATGGACATCGAAGAGCCAGTTGCTGCCTAGAAGCTAGAAGAAAGAGGCCGTATCAAAGCTGAATGATATGTGCCTCTTTTTTACGATGATGTTTTTTCACATATCGAATCTCTTTTGCGAATTGTGGAACAGCACCTGCAAAACATCCGATCACGAAGTACCAGATAATCTCTGTGAGTGGGACCGATCCAAAGATCGTCACAGTCCATCGTGTTCCACTCAGGAGCCAGTAATTGTCTACGTACGCAGGTGCAGCTTTCAATAGTCCCACGTAGATCGGCAACATGAGCAACGTCATGATGACGCCTGAGCAGAGTGCGGGAAGAATGAAATCACGACGCAATACACAGACAATGATTGTCCATGCGAGGAAAAGAATGAACGTGGAAAAAATAGAATTGAGATGAAGTATGTCGGTAAGCACCACAAACCCGATCACAATGGAAAGAATAATTGCAGCAATAAGACGTGGATGTTTTTCCCCCGATTTTTGTACGCTCATGTGAGTAACAATCGGATAGAGCACAACGCCGAGACCAAATACTGCCCAGCCAAACAGAACATCTTCCAACGATGGCACACCTTGTCCGAAAAGAGTGGGTGGCAACCAATAATCACGGAAGTACCAATATTCGGAAATGGGACCTGCGAAGGCACCAAAGAGTGATGCTTTCAGCATCATGCGCTTCAGATCAGGTCTTACGAACAAGGCTATTGCCCACACTATCAAGAAATAGAGGGCTAAAAGCAGGTAGATGAATTGATCTGGGATCATGGCAGAAAGTATAGCATTCGATTCAATGGTACTGGTCTATACTTCATGTATGGACTCCTACCAGCTCCTCGACTTCGGCAATGAACAACGTTTGGAACAATGGGGTGCCTTCACGCTTGTTCGTCCTGACCCAACCGCAATCGATTGGCCGCAGGATGAAGCCTCGTGGAAAAAAGCGGATGCTGTCTACGACGGCGAGAAAGGCAAAGGTGAATGGAAGAAAAAGAAAGACATTCCCGAGCATTGGACGGTCGCGTTCGATGATCTTTTGTTGCATGCACGACTCACGCCGTACAAACACACCGGCATTTTCCCGGAGCAACAAGCCAACTGGAACTGGACACGAAAGATCGCCAAGAAATCCGGTCGTGCGTTGAATATCTTGAATCTGTTTGCATACACGGGTGCGGCAACGGTGGCACTCGCAAAAGACGGACATTTCGTGACACACGTCGATAGCGCGCGTCCAAGTATCGGTTGGGCGAAAGAGAATGCGTTGCTCAATGCGATTCCGGAAACGGGCATTCGTTGGATGCTCGAGGACGCATCGAAATTTGCAGAACGAGAATATAAACGTGGAAAAAAATACGATGCAATTATTTTAGATCCTCCGGCATTCGGACATTCGCCGACTGGAAAAACGTGGCGGATCGAACGAGATTTGAAACCGATACTTGAGCACTGCGCGATGCTCCTTTCGGACACTCCGTCGTTCGTGGTGCTGAATGGCTACGCGGTCCATGACACTCCGGAAAGCTTCCAAACACTGCTTTCAGGCGTATTACACGCAAAGGGGCCAAAGATTGGATTCCGATTGGAAGCCGAGGAACTTCTCCTCACGGCAAAAGATGGACGAACATTGTCGACTGGAATCGTGACGCGAGCAGCGTTCGATCTATAGCTCAAAACAAAACCTCCATTTCTTTTTTTTGAAAATCGGCCTATAAAGGAGTGTCTCACCCCATGTCGCATGACTCAGACTCTTCTCGAACGGGCCGACCATCTGCTTTCACAGAAGCAAGATGCTGATTTGCGCAGACTTCTTTTAAACACAGATACGTCTGCGTTGGTGGACTTAATTACGACGATTCCACGTGGAAAGCGAAAGCTCTTTACGGTGCTTCCGCCTGAGCTCCAGGCCGATGTCATCGTGCCGCTTTCTCCGGAAAACAAGGAGGCAGTGTTGCCACGATTATCCGATCAAATGATCGCACGCTTTTTGCATTTCAATGCCGAAGATGATGCGACAGACGTCCTTCAGCATATTCCGATTGAACGTCGTGCGCAGATCTTGGAAAAGATTCGACCGGATCGCCGACAGAAGATTGAGAAGCTACTCATGTTCGGATCCGAAACCGCCGGTGGTCTGATGGACTTGAACTTCATTACCGCACATCCCACTGAACTCGTCGGAGATGTCGTGCAAAAAATTCATGAGTATTTCAAGGTACAGCGTCAGGTCCCGATTGTGATCGTGATGGACCAGAATGATCAGGTAAAAGGCTTTGTACCGCATAGAAACCTACTTTTGACCCCGGCAAAAAATACGATTGATACGGTCATTCAATTCCTTCCTGTCCTCTCCTCACGAACCGATCGAGAAAAAATTCTGGATGATATCCTGAAACGCAAAAGTGAATTGGCGCTCGTCACCGACGATAATGAACGACCACTCGGAATTATTCACCTGCGTGATCTTCTACAAGTTGCAGAAGCGGAAGCAACGGAGGACGTGTACTTCTTCGCAGGTCTTCAGAAAGAAGAACATCCGCTGAATTCTATTTTTGATAAAGTAAAACTTCGTAGCAGCTGGCTGATCATCAACCTTGCAACCGCATTCCTCGCTTCGTTTGTCGTCTCGATGTTCGAGGGCAGCATTGCTAAGCTTGCGATGCTGGCGGTCTTCATGCCGATCGTCGCCGGTGAGGGTGGGAATGCCGCAACGCAGGCAATGGCAGTTGTTGTCCGTGGTTTGGCAGTAGGCGAGATTGAATGGAGCAACGCACGACCTGTCATCATCCGTGAATCGATTGCAGGACTCTTCAATGGTGCGATCGTCGGGGTGATTGCCGCAGCAGCTTCTCTGTTCTTCGGTGCCACGCCAATGATGGGTCTGGTCCTCGGCTCCGCTATGGTCATCAATCTCTTCGTGGCAGGGCTCTTCGGTTCGCTAGTCCCATTCATTTTAAAGCGCATGAAGATCGACCCGGCTATTTCTAGTTCTATCTTCGTGACGACTGCAACGGATGTCTTTGGATTCCTGACATTCCTCGGGCTCGGAACGATGTTATTGCTGTAATTTCAAATCACCCCGCCCGGTGAGGGAAGGGTGATCTGCTTGATGTTGAACGTTGTTTTAATCTTGAATTTTCAGTGTCGTCGATGTGACAGAACCAAGGACGCCATTCACTGGGCTGGAAAGGTTCACGAATGTGGACTCCTCTGGTTCTGACGCATTGTCGTCAATCAATGGGATAAGCAATACTTTCGTCTCCTCGCCAGGAGCGAATGTAAGCGTAGCGCTGGCACCACTTGGAGGCAGCGTGTAATCAGTGCCTGACAATGCGATGCCGCCGCCGAGGTTGTATGTAACAGATGCCGTCTTGTTTGTGTCGCCGAATCGAGAGATGTACACAACGAGTGTCTGTCCTTCTGTTCCTGAGTAGTTGGCATTTCCGAAGCGGAATGACCCAGATGCAGTCGCACCTGCAGCCTCGTCATCTACAACGATGATGGATGCGTTCTTTGGATCGCCGAGAACAGAACCGTTCGTTGGGCTGCTCAATGCCAAATTGATTGTCTTGTTTCCGATGATCGATACATCATCTTTGACCTGAACAGTGAATGTTTTGCTGGTTTCTCCGGCGGAGAATGTCAATGTTCCAGATGTATCGGTGTACTTCGTGGAGTTACTGGCTGTTCCTGGGCTCGTCGCATAGTTTACGGCAGCTGTACCGTTGGTGCCGCCGTAGCGGACAACTGTGACAGTGAGTGAGCCAAGGTCTTCTTCAATGGAATATGTCGAAGCGCTGAATCCAAAGGATCCTGCTGAGTTTGATGATGTGGAAGATGAGGAAGAAGATCCACCTGATGTAGATGAACTGGAGCTAGAAGAGTTTGGAGCTTCGTTATCTAAGATCGAAACGACCACGGTCGTCGGTGTGTTGAGTGCAGCACCGCCGGTTGGATTGCTGAGAACTACGCTGAATTTTTCGACGCCTTCTGCTGCAGTATCTTCTTTCAATGTGACGGTGATCGTCTTGCTGGTTTCACCATCCTTGAAGGAAAGAGTGCCACTCGTTGGCGTGAAGTCGTTTCCAGATGTTGCCGTGGAACCTGTCGTCGTATATTTCACCGTAACATCACCTTCAGCATCGCCGATGCGCTTCACGCTGATGGAAACGGACTTCGCAGATTCAGGAATGCTGATACCCGAGACCGTGAATTGGAAAGCTCCTTCATCCGGTACAGATGCCAGCGAGCTGGACGATGAACTGGAAGAAGATGAGCTGCTTGAGGAGCGACTCGAGCTGGAGCGTGACGAAGAGGAAGATGGCGTCGGAGTCGGATTGATGCCGAGAATGTCATTACGAAGACGGTCCATCATCACGGCAACGTCTGCGCGTGTGACAAAGTCGCCAGGGCCAAAACGACCATCTGGATATCCTTTGATAATGCCGCGTTCATACATGGTACCGACGGCTTGGTTGTAATACGCACCGGATGGGACGTCACTGAAGACGGCCGAGCCGAGTGTTGCACCAAACACGGTTGATGCGGCACCGAGTGCGAGACCAATCGCAAATGGCGCAGAAAGAAGAGAACGAAGTTTCATGAAATACGGGGAAAGAAACGTCTCCCATGTTGGTACCGAGTGGCCCCTATTGCAAGGCTTTTACAGATCCCACGCTTTCTTCAAATATTCTTGCACTGCACGGTGTGTGTTGAATGCACCTACAAGGGAAATCGAACGTTTCATGCGGCGAATCCAGCGCACATGTGTCGGATGGTAATACTCCGGAATCACTTCGTACTGCAATTGTGTGTAGAGATCTTCTGCATCGACTTTCAAATTTTCTTCTGCCTCAGGCAATGCGCCAGCCAATGGTCCGATGCGCCAGCCCGCTTCGCTATCGATTTCATATCCTTCGATCCACCACCCGTCGAGCGTGGAAAGATTGAGCACGCCATTCGTGCAGGCTTTCATACCTGATGTTCCGGACGCTTCGTGCAAACGTGTCGGTGTATTGAGCCAGACGTCGGCACCGGAAACGAGAAGCTTTGCGAGTTCGGGGTTGTAGTTTGGAACGTAGACAACATGCAATGCATCACGCAATTCTTTCGAACGCGCGATCATGCGTTTGATCACGTCCTGACCGAATGGATCAGCTGGATGCGCGTTACCCGAATGGATGATTTGGACACGACCGCCACAGACTTCTTTTAGGCGTAGAAGGTTCGTATAGAGCAATTCTGGACGCTTATAGGAAACGACGCGGCGAGCGGAGGCGATCGTCAAAACATTCTCATCAAGCGTTTCTCCGGTTTGATATTTCACGTGCGCGAGCAGACGTTTCTTTGCGACCATATGCGCTTCCCACAGTTCGTTGTCAGGGAGATCATGATAGTTCTTTCGGAGAAGCGATGGATCTTCTTTCCAGCCTGGAATATGTTCGTCGAACAAGGCCTGCATTTCCGGTGTCGCCCAGGTCGGATGATGAATACCGTTCGTGATGTAATCGATACCTTCACCTGGGAACATGTCATTGCTGACAACGCCGTGGATTTTTGAAACGCCGCATGTGTAGCGCGACAAATGCATCGCGAGATGCGTCATCGAGAGGCGATCTTCACCTGCAAGCTTCTTGATGTGCCATGGCAACATGTCACCGACGACTTTGTAGGCCATATCGTAATCGAAGGCATCGTGGCCGGCTTTGACGGGTGTGTGCGTCGTGAATGCACAAGATTTTTTGACGTCTTCATCTTTAAAGTCACGTTCTTTCAGGAGTTCCAATGTGAGGAATGCGGCATGACCTTCATTCATGTGGAACGTCTTGATGTCGTTGTATCCAAGTTTGCGCAGCATGCGCACGCCACCGATACCAAGTACTGTTTCTTGCTTGAGACGCATGAAACCATCACCGCCATAGAGATACTTCGTAATGTCACGATCGGCTTGATCGTTTTCCGGAAGATTCGTATCCAGGAAATAAATGGGCACGATGTGCTTCCCACTCTTGAGTTGGTACTCCCATGCCGCGACAACAACTTCGCGTCCTTCGACGGTAACCGAAATTCGCTCCGGAAGAAGTTTCATTTTATCCGCCGGATTCCAACTACTCTCTTCATACATCTGCGTGCCATCGGGATTGATGGTCTGACGCATGTATCCGTGCTGCCAACACATCGTGATACAGGCTGCCGGAACTTTCAGATCTGTGGCTGAACGCATGATGTCCGCGGCAAGCATGCCAAGACCGCCCGCATACGTTGGAATATCACCGGAGAGGCCGATTTCCATCGTGAAGTAGGCGACAGTCAGAGGTTTTTTCATTCCCCTAATTATAGCAGTTTTTGGCTTGTTTTTCCAGTGTTATTGATCTTGTAACACTCTAGTAAAAGATACTTACTTGTACGATAAAAAATCGTGTTACACTGGGCGGGTTCTTTAAAAATGGTGCTCAAATCAGTTGTCAAAAACGGACATTTTCATATATAATGAAGAGTCCTGAGTGTGGATGGCTATTGTGACTTTAAGAAGTTTCAATAGCTGCTCATGCAGCCCAAACAGGACGGTAGGCAATACGTAATCTATCGCGCTACCGTTATCCGTTTGAACTTGGTAAGTTAGCTCTGAGAACCTATATCGATAGGTTCTTTGAGCGTGTGTCCGATGATAGGTATATCAACAGATACAAGCGGTTGACCATTTAGGTCAACGAACATGATCTTCTTGAATACCTTCGGACGTTCGAGAATTACTATTTCTTTCTCCATACGGCAAAAGCGGTAAGGAGCCGGTGATATAGAACGCTGGCATTCGCCACGTTAATACGTCCGGCCCGGTGAGGAGCCAGCGTTTGTCAGACATAGGATTACGTATCTAACAAACGCACCCCCTCTCGGACATAGCACTTCTTATGCGTATGAATTTTATTCTCAACTCACTGGTCGGAAGCATCGTCCGATAACCAGTGCTCGCCACCAGTGAGCTGATTTTTCTATGTTTTTCTCTTGTCGGGGGTCAAGGGTGTCAATGACACGAAAGATCAATCTTAAGCACTCTCTACTCTAGAGTGCTAGCGCGATTTAGACAAGGTATTTGTGTTGAAACATGGCTATGTAAAGCCAACTTTACATGTTCAAGCTGAGCTCTCAAAATCCTGATAGGATCTGGGTATGCCCTCTTTGAATCCTCACATTTTTCGTGCGTACGACATTCGTGGAAAGGCCTATTCCGAGCTTTCGGCTGAAGCGTGCAATCTGATCGGAAAAGGATTTGGGACGGCAGTGCGCGAACTCTACAAACTTGAACATCCGAAAGTACTTGTCGGACGTGATGCACGAACGCACGGACCGGAATTTGAACAAGCGGTGATTGATGGCCTGCTTTCAACGGGCTGTCATGTGTTTTTGATCGGAGAAACGCCGAGTCCGGTGAATTACTTCAATCTTTGTAACGGCGGATTCGATGCATCAGTGCAAGTCACCGCGAGTCATAATCCAGCGGAAGATAATGGTATTAAATTGCAGCTCAAAAATGCCGAAGCGTACGCAGGAGATGAATTGCAGCATCTGCGTGAACGCATTGAGAAAGGAAATTTTGTGACAGGTGAAGGGAAGAGTGAACCGTTTGATGGAATTGCACCGTACGTTCTGCATCTTTCTGAGATGTTTCCGGATGTCGGAAACGGCATGACCATCGGTGTGGATGGAGGAAACGGTGTGGCCGGGCCGGTGTACACGGATATCTTGAAAAAAGTCGGTGCGAATCTGATCGAGCTGTATATCGAACCTGATGGAACCTTTCCGAATCATGCAGCGGACCCGAGCAAGCACGACACGTTGAAAGAATTACAGGCGACAGTGAAAGAAAAGAAAGCTGCGCTTGGTTTTGCGTTTGACGGTGACGGTGATCGCGTCGGTATAGTCGATGAACATGGAAACATTCTGACGGCCGATGAAATCATTTTGCTCCTCGCGGAAGATCACCTGAAACGTCACCCTGGAGCACCCGTTATTTTCACGGTCAGTAACTCTGGCGTGCTCCAAACGGAGATCGAAAAG
>JALHMU010000030.1 GCA_022843885.1 Candidatus Peribacteraceae bacterium
AACTGACGATCATGGGTCAGAACGGCGCGGGAAAGAGCACATTGTTCAAGCTGATTACGGGCGAGGTGAAGCCAAAATCCGGCGAGATTCACATCAAGAAAGGAACGACGATCGGTATCGCGAAACAAGTGATCCCGGCTGATGATTTGAAGAAGACGGTGAAAGAATTTTTCGAAAGTGCGTTCACCGAAACGCAATATGATCTCGAGCGTCACATCGCTCGTGTGCTGGATGCCGTGCAACTCAACGCTCCACTCGATAAAAAACTGAGTGCCTTCTCCGGCGGACAGAAAGCGCGTCTCCTCCTCGCGTTTGCATTGATTCAAGAGCCGGATATTTTGCTGCTCGATGAGCCGACCAACAACTTGGATGATGCCGGAATCACACATTTAACAAGCTTCCTCGTCATGTACGAGAAAACCTGCATCGTCATCTCACACGATGCGAACTTCCTCAACAGTTTCACACATGGCGTGCTGCATTTGGATACACACACGCACAAAGTGGAGCAGTACATCGGTGACTACTTCGACGTCGTGGAAAAAATCCAGGAACAAATCGAACGTGAACAGCGTCAAAACGCGCGTATGAAGAAAACGATCATCGATCAGAAGGAGAAGATCAACTTCTTCTCTCATAAAGGAGGAAAGATGCGCAAACTCGCGAGTAAAATGCGTGATGCAGTCGAGGAAGCCGAGGAAAACACCGTTGACGTTCGCCGCGAGGATAAGACCATTCCCCCGTTTACGATCGATGCTGAACCGTTTTCAAAACCATTCGCACACATTAAGTCAGTCACGATCATGAAAGACCATAAACCGGTAAAGAAAAATATCGAACTGATCATTCGTCGTCGCTATCGCCTGCTGATCAAAGGTCGAAACGGCATCGGAAAAAGTTCCCTACTCGAAGCGATGGCAAACGGAACAGAAAAAGGTGCGGTCATCACACCCGACGTAAAAATCGGATATTACCGTCAGGATTTCTCCGGTCTTCCGATGGATAAAACGGTCTATCAGATCCTCGAGGAAGTGATGGAGAAACCGGACAACCAGCAGATCTACTCAACGGCAGCGCGTTTCCTACTCCCAGGCGATAAAGTGCAGACCAAAGCCATCGCATTGTCAGAAGGACAGAAAGGACTCCTCTGCTTCGCCCGCTTCATGCTCCAGAAACCGAATCTACTGATCTTGGATGAACCGACAAACCACATCAACTTCCGGCACATTCCGGTGATCGCCGAAGCGCTCGGTAGTTTCGACGGCGGCATGATCATCGTCAGTCACGATCAAGAATTTTTGAATCAATTGAAGATCAGCGAAGAACTGAATCTGGACTCGCTCTAAACGAGACTTGCGTTGAGATGCACATAAAATGTAAACTGTTTTAGTACTTAAACATTTCTATGCGCTCCAAATCTCCTTGGTTCATATTTTTCCTGGTTGCAGTCGCCCAGTTCATGGTCGTGCTTGATGTATCGATCACAAACGTCGCACTCCCTGCCATTCAAGATGCTCTTGGGTTCGATGCGAAATCATTGCAATGGGTTGTCACATCGTACGCACTCACATTCGGTGGATTCTTGCTGCTCGGCGGACGTGCATCCGACTTGTACGGACATAGAAAAATGTTGATCGCAGGTCTCGCGAGCTTCACGTTCTTCTCGCTCATGATCGGGTTGTCGCAGAATGGAACGATGCTCATCGTCATGCGCGCACTACAAGGAATGTCGGCAGCACTTATGTCCCCTGCTGCACTCTCTATCGTATTGATTACGTTCAAAGAAGGTGGCGAACGAAATGCTGCACTCGGTTGGTGGACCACCATTGCAACGGGAGGTGCCGCTGCGGGATTACTTCTCGGTGGAGTACTCACGCAATACCTCGGCTGGCGTATGAACTTCTTCGTGAACGTACCGATCGGCATCGTGCTCACGGTCCTGATCACGCGCTTGCTCCATGATCACAAAGATGAAATCGAACGCATGAGCTTGGATCTTCCAGGTGCGATCCTTGTGACAAGCGGACTCACACTCTTTGTGTATGTCGCGGGTGAAGCGCCGGTATGGGGGTGGATGGATGCAAAGACCATCGGCTTCGGCGTTCTCGCACTCGCACTTCTCGCAGGATTCGTCTGGAACGAATCGATCAGCTCGCATCCACTCATGCCACTGCGCATTTTCAAGAACCGAAATATCACGGGTGCAAACCTGATGATGGCACCGATCACTGCAGGACTCTTCGGAATGTTCTTCTTGATCTCGCTCTACATACAAAACGTGCTGCAATACGAACCAGTCATGACGGGATTAAGTTTCCTCCCCTTCCCGGTCATCCTCGGTGTTCTTTCACCACGCCTTGCGCCGTACGTAAGCAAGTATGGGTACAAACCGTTCTTGATCATCGGTCCGACGATCGTTGCACTCAGCATGTCCTGGCTCATCCGCTTACCGGCTGATGGAAATTACGTCATCGACGTGCTTCCGAACATCATCCTCATGCCGATCGGTCTCTCGATGACGTTCATGCCGCTCATGATTGCTGCAACCTCAGGTGTTCCTGCGCATGAAGCCGGTCTCGCATCGGGACTCGTGAATACGTCGCAGCAAATGGGTGGCGCACTTGGCCTTGCGATTCTCTCCAGCGTTGCCGCATCCGTGACCGCAGCAAATGTCGACAAAGGCGATGTGCAAGCACTCGTCTCTGGATACAACGCCGCATTTGCGACGGGCGTCCTCTTTGTCGTCATCGCTACGATTCTCGGACTGATTTTGATCAAGCAAAAAAGAGCATCAGGCCTTGAGCACGCGCACGCGATGCATTAACGAATGGAGGAACTTCGCGAGGAACTCGACATTCCTTTCATCTGACAGATTTGCTGTTCGACATTGAATGTATTGTTCGTCGCCTGACGACTGATATTGAATTGATTGGACGCGAGCGCATACATTCCGTCGAATTCACGTCGAGCAATCTGAATCGCCTGCTGACGCAGAGAGGAGTTGTCATATTTCCATGCTGCAACTTCCATATCCGAACGCTTCTTCAGCGCAGTCGTGATCGCTTTGTTGTAATCGTTAAAATTCTTGATGAAGTTCTGGTCACGCTTCTTCACTGCGGTTTGCATGCATGAAATATCCGGTCCATTTGTGATCATCTGTGCGAGGATCGGCAAGGGAAGAACAGCAATGAGAATGCCGACGAGAAAGAATTTCTTCATAGTGGATCACTATAACAGAGAAATGTGGCCCTGAAGAAGTTTTCGTACGGATTCCTTTGACAGATCTTTTGCCATCAATTATCATTCAACCAAATGGTTGAACAATCTCTGCGTTTGGACTTCATCTTCGGCTCTCTCGCAGACCCGACACGTCGCGACATCTTGCGACGAATCGCCAAAGAAGAGATGTCGATTACGGAGATCGCTAAGCCATACAAAATGACCTTCGCTGCGATCTCTAAGCACCTGAAAATCCTGGAAAAGGCCAAGCTGATTGCGAAGAAACGTCAGGGCAAGCAGCAAGTCGTCCATCTGACACCTGCCACGATCAATGATGCAGCAGAGTATCTGAAAGAGTACGAAAAAATCTGGAATCAACGGCTCGATTTGCTCGAAAAATATTTATCTACTTTCCCCACATAAGTATGGCTCAGAAAACGATTCACATTACCCGCGTCTTCGACGCTCCACGCGAACGCGTGTGGAAGGCATTCACAGATCCCAATGAAGTGAAAAAATGGTGGGGTCCGAAAAATTTCACCGCTCCGTCCATAGAGATCGACTTTAAAGTCGGTGGCAAATATGTGTACTGCATGCGAGGACCAGCTGGAACGGACTTCGACAAAGATATGTGGAGTGGTGGCGAATTTAAAGAAATCATCCCGATGGACAAGATTGTCGCCAGCGACTATTTCATAAACGAAAAAGGCGAGAAGATTTCTGGCGCAGAATACGGCATGCCCGGCGAATGGCCGGAAGAAATGATGGTCACCTTCACATTTGAAGATGCAGGTACTGGTAAAACAAAACTCACTCTCGTATATGAAGGGCACCCAGCGGAAATAGCCGATATGGCCGAAGCTGGCTGGAACGAATCATTGGACAAATTTGCCGCCATTCTTTAATCACTGTTTCTTCTTCTGTATGACGAATACTCAAGACCGTGAAATCTCCATCACTCGGCTCATCGATGCTCCACGCGAACGTGTGTGGGAAGCGTTCACCAATCCCGATCACCTGATCAAATGGTGGGGGCCTGATGGATTTACAAACACGTTTGAGGAAATCTCCATCACGCCCGGCGGCGTATGGAAGTTCATCATGCACGGACCTGATGGCATCGATTATCCGAACGTCATCGTCTTCAAAGAGATCAAAAAGCCCGAACGAATTTCCTACACACACGGAAGCGGCGATGAACATGAGCCGACGTTTGAGAGTGTCATCGCACTCGATGAGCAAAATGGGAAGACGCTTGTCACACTTACAGCAATCTTTGAAACGCCTGAAGAACGGGAACGCAACGTCAAGGAAGTCGGTGCCATTGAAGGCGGAAAACAGACGCTGGGGCGCCTAGCGGACTACGTATCGCAGATGTAGCCCTTCCAGAACCATTCTAGCAACAACGAAATACCTGCAAGAAAAGCGGGTATTTCATTTACATTCAGCGGAAGAAGCCTATAGTGATTTTGTAACGTAGTTTTGAAGGAAGTAGGAATGCTTCTGAGAGACCTACAGATTACATTCTACTTCTTTCACTTTTTATATGTCAGACGGCAACGTCAAAACAGGCACTATTAAAAAGATCATGACGGGGAAGGGATTCGGCTTCATCTCTCAAGAGAGTGGTGATGACTTGTTCTTCCACGCTCAAGACCTTGAAGGTGTTGAATTCGATTCCCTCAACGAGGGTGATCAGGTTCAATTCACCCCAGGCTCTGGTCCGAAAGGTCCAAAGGCTGAAAAAGTCAGCAGAGTTTAATCTCTCTACGATTTTGAAACGCATGATGTAACCCATCGTGCGTTTTTTTTATTCCATCGCTGCCGCCTGCAGCATTCCGACACGATTTCCTTCCGTATCCAGAAAAGAAGCATACTGCCCAATTCCAGGGATGTCTGTCGGACCGTCGAGGACTTTGCCACCGGCATCATTCACTTTTTTGATGTATTCATTGATGTCGCTCACGCTGATGACAACGGACGGAGCATTGGAAGCGCCCGCATCGGTCTTGTCATAAAACCCTCCATTGATCATCCCCCGCTCCTTCGGAAAACCTTTCTCATCCGTCTCCGTGGTTTGCACCATCACGTAATTGCCCATCTCGGGTCCAAGCTGCTCGGTCTTCCAACCAAACGCTTTTGTATAGAACTCGCTCATACGTTTGCGATCATCGGCCGGCATTTCGAAGTGAACAACAGGGTTTGTCATAGAGCACAATTATATCGCGTTTTTCAGTAACACCCAAAACGATTACTTTTCTGCGACGAACGCGTAGCGACCTAGTCCAATATGAATCTTGATTGAATCAAAGTGCGGCTCAGTGATATCTAAAAAATCCCCAATGGGCTGTCTTTGTAAGCTGTTACTAACAAAGAGTCTGCCGTTTTCGTGGAGCACTGAATGTATTCCAGCCATTTCTTCTTCGGATGTTGTATAGACGCCAGTGCGGATCACTGCGCCGAAACTATCAGGCTCGAAACTTTTCGTAAGAGAATTTTTATCTTCTAAAACAAATTGTCTCTCAGGGTTCACTCCACATACCTTTGGCATATGTTCAGCAAGATATTCCAAATCCATTTCGACATTCGTGACGTACGTCATTTTTTTGGCACCGATGTAGTTTTCAAAATGATGTTTCGTATGTGCAACCATTCCACAACCAAGATCCATAACTCTTTGAGCACGATCACGTGTTTTTCGCATAAGATCGATCAAAATAGGAACATGCGGCATCTCCACCATCCCCCACAAATGATCCATGCCGGCACAAGGAACGGCGCCGTGATCCAATGTGAATTTCAAAGGATAGAATGTTTCCCGCTCAATACATGCATCATCAATGATGTCTGGCTTGGGAATGTATCCACGATCCACCAATTCGTCGCGTGTTTTCTGACGCAATGTGCGTAGCGATTTGAGCTCTGTTTGCTGCAATTCATAATTCTCACGCTGAAAAATACGAATGTGATCCCAGCTCGTCATGCGATGCATGCCATAGATCTCACCATTTGATTCGACGATGCGTGGATGCTGAGGAAGACGCGGTTGCACATTCAACGCATAGTGGTCGCGGATATCGTCGCGATACTGGAAACTTCTCTCCATAAGGGGGAAATTGTCCTCTTAGATGAACCCCAATGCAATGGGGGAGAACTTTGCATTATAAGCAAACAAGTAGATACTTATTGTATATGACAGAGCACCTAAAACCATCGGCTGAACAGTTCGAAGCTGCACGCAGTCCTGTTTCGTATCTTTCAGACGAACAGCTGAACGAGCACAGAGGAAAAGCAATCGCCATCTTGCTCGATGGGCCTGACAAAGGAACGGTGATTGCTGACGCCAGACTTGATGATCCGAATTGCCGCACATCTATTCGAAACCAAGTGAAAACCTCAAAATACGCCGAGCGGCGATATCAGTTACGACAAATTCTTGATACGACCAAAAAGTGATTGGGCTCCTTGTGGGAAAGTATGATGGGAAATTAGCGCTTTTTTCCTTTCCTAAATTGAATGTTTCGTGCAACGCCACGTCCCATTCCGGGGTGGATGAAAGAAATACTTCTAAGGTGACTTTTTGTCGATTCTTCGGGTTCTTGCGCATGCTTAGTAGCAACGAGAATTTTTGTCTCTAAGTGTTCTATAAATCCTTGTGGGAAATGAGCTCTATCCAATTTACTATTCTTCATTCGTTCTCGACAGAATTGCTTATAGAGCTCTCGAACACCATTACAAGCATTCAAAGGATCTGAATCAATTTGCAAAACGATGCTCACCGTATCTGGGTCCAATTGAAGTGCCTCCTGAATACTATGGATGCATACTGCCTCCATTTCAGGAGAAAGTGGCGGAAAACCGCCTATCGACTCCTCATCCTGACTCCAGAGTGTGTCCTGCAGGGTGTAATCAAATACTTTTGGTGCCCTACTCGACTGTTCTTTTCGTTCTAGAGCAAGTGCCCTGTCAAAAAGAGCATCATATCTTTCGCAATCCAAAGCATCATTTTGACTTCCGCAAACTTTCACCATGGTCAAATGAAGTGTCTTTCTCAATTCGACAATAGTGCGTAAAAGACTCGGCGTGGGGCCATCTCGCTCACCTGCTTCAATCGTTTTGGTAATGAATTCCGCGATTGCATCGCACTCTTCAAAATCTTCATTGGGCATAGAACTACTTAATCTATTTTTTGTGCATGTGTCAATGGAGCGGGTAAGGGGAATCGAACCCCTGTCTGCGCCATGGCAAGGCGCCGTACTACCATTGTACGATACCCGCGTACAAGAAAAGCCGGGTTAGGATAACGGACAACTCGGCTCTTGAGAAGAGCCAGACAGCGGCTAATTTCTGCTTGGCAATTGAAAATCTAAGCCGATCAAAAATTCATGATGTCTATCTTGAAAATCCTTTCTAAGTTCGGCCAACGAACCCTCAGACATCGCCTGCTCCAATTCATGTGCCGGACAGAACTGCTCACCATCGAATTTCATGGCATCTAGAGCGTCATTGAACGCACGTGCGTCCTCTTGATTATCGATCTGGTTCGCGTAGCGATGAAGTTGCATTCGTGTATACATAGGGAACTATTCTATGCGCTAAAATGCATCCAATCAACAGATGCAGGTGTCGTATAACGGCTATTATGCAAGCTTCCCAAGCTTGAGAAGAGGGTTCGACTCCCTTCACCTGCTCCAGGTTAGATTCCAAAGAACTCTACCGCATTTTGTGATGTCACTCGATCGACTTCCGAGAGATCAATCCCCTTCACGGATGCGATGCACTCCGCGACTTCCTTCACGAATGCCGGTTCGTTGCGCTGTCCCCTTTTCGATTCCGGTGCGAGATACGGCGCATCGGTTTCAATCATCATGCTTTCCAGCGGACACATTTTCACCGTGTCGCGAAGATCGGCAGATTTTGGATACGTGATGATTCCTGTGAATGACAACAAATATCCGGCATCCACAAACTTCTTCACGTCTTCCCACTTCTCGGTGCAGCAATGAAGCACAATTTTCTTCGGCTGCACGTGCTTCACAATCGTCCATGTATCTGCAATCGATTCACGTGTATGCACAACTGCCGGAAGATGCCCTTCTTTTGCGAGCGCGAGTTGCGCTTCGAACACGCGTTGCTGAATGTCCTTCGGACTATTCATGTAGTGATAATCCAAACCGATCTCACCGATCGCTCGGCATTTTTTATGCGACGAATGTGTACGAAGTGCAGGCAAATCTTTTTCAAAATCAAACTCCTTCGCATGATGTGGATGTACCCCCGCCGTATAAAAAATGTGATCGTACTTCTCCGCAATCTTCTGACATGTCAGTCCTTCTTCCATTGTATCTGCGATCGTCATCATATTGGTCAGACCTGCTTCGTTCGCACGCTCAATAACTGCGTCCATTTCAGATGCAAATTTGGGGTCGGCTAAATGACAGTGTGAATCGATCATGGCCGCACTATAGACGATCTTTACGAGTCTTCTCAGATATTGACAAATGACATAAATATATTAAAATAGAATCTCGCTCTTTTACCAGTTCTGCGTCTGTATTCTCTTCATTCTTTACGCCTCGCACATGCGAGACGGGATGAGGAATGTGTGGACCTCCATTGAAAAGGATCTATGTACATGGCAAAGAAGATCGCAGCTCGAGGAAGCATGTCCGATTCTGTGCGCAAAGCACTCAAGGCCAATCCGAAGAAATCGCCCAAAGAAATCAAGGCGCTTCTCGAGGGCCAAAAGGTGCACGTGAGCATGTCGCTCATTCAGAAGCTGAAGTACGGCCGCAAGACCACCTCTCGCAAATCGGCAGTCAAGAAAGTGAGCAAGGCTGACCGCATCCGCGATGTGATCGCACCTGACCAGAGCATTCGGACGCGCGATGTGATCGCAACGCTCAAGAAGCAAAAGGTCAAAGTATCCGCGGCTCAAGTGAGCTACGTGCGGAAGCACATGACCAACAAGCCGAGTGTCGGCACCAACGGCCACACAACCTCGGATGTGCTGATCGCGACGAAGCAATTTGCTTCGTCAATCGGCGGTCTCGCCAATCTGCAATCGGCCATCGACGGCCTTCGCAAACTTGGCCTGAACTAGGCTAAGCACCTAAATGGAGTTCATTTACACTCGCTGGTGGGTTTATCCCCCTGGCGAGTTTTTTATCGTGAACCAAAACGGATGATCAATGCCGCAATGATCGTACCTGCCGCATTGAAGACGAGATCCCAACCGGTATTCATGTATCCACCGACGTTCGTATCCGGAATACCAAGCACTGCGAGGAATTCGATGATCTCATTTACGGCACCGAAACCCATACCGGCCAGTGCACACAGCACCATCAGTCCGAGTGTCGGCTTTGCCACATTCGCGCCGAC
>JALHMU010000031.1 GCA_022843885.1 Candidatus Peribacteraceae bacterium
CATTCACATGTTGCCGGAGATGGCCGAAGATCCGGAGTTTTTACCACAGGCATCAATGCTGATTTTGGTAGGTATCATCGCTTCGTTCATTATTGAGAAGGTTATTCACTGGCATCACTGTCACGTTATGCCGAGCGCCGAGCATCATCATCCGGTCGGCATTATGAGTTTGGTCGGAGATGCACTGCATAATGCGATTGATGGTGTGTTGATCGCAGCGAGCTTCCTGGTCAGCACGGAACTCGGTATTGCAACGACGCTCGCGGTCATCCTGCACGAAATTCCACAAGAGATCAGCGACTTTGCTCTTCTTATTTACAGTGGTTTCAGCCGCTCCAAGGCACTTCTGTTCAATTTCCTCTCAGCCCTCTGTGCGTTTGCCGGTGCATTCTTCGTGTTGGGTTTTTCCTCGTCGAATCCGAACATCGTCATGTATCTCGTTCCATTTGCTGCAGGAAATTTCATCTACATTGCCGGCGCGGATCTCATTCCTGAACTTCATCGCGAAACCAAGCTTACGAAAACATTGATCCAACTCGTGTGTCTGATCGCAGGTATCGGTGTGATGTACGCACTAACGCTGGCGGAGTAAGTCTTACAGTTTTACGAGTGTTTCTTTGATGTTTCTCTTGGTGAATGAGCGCCAGAAGTAGACACAAAGCATGATGAGGAGCACGAGCAGCAACCCCAAGGCTCCAGCACGCGTCCAGGCTTTGTAGGCCGCAACCCAGGCTGTTCCGAAGAGGTATCCAGCACCGATGAACGTGACAGACCAGCCGACTGCACCGATCACATCCGCGATATAGAAGCGCATGCGGGGCATGTGTGACATACCGGCGACAAATGGCACGAATGGACGTAGCGCACCGACAAAACGTCCTAGGACGATGCTGGCGGCACCGTACTTTTCAAAGAAGAGTTGTCCGTTTTTAATGTGTTTCGTAAAGAAGGGTCGATGTTCAAGCATCGTTTTGCCATGACGTCCGAATTCATAGCTCAGCGCATCGCCAATCAGGGCACCGCCGATGCAGAAGATGACTAAGTCAGTGAAATCGTAGTACCCATGAGCTGCGAGTGCGCCTGCAAAGACGACGACGAACGAACCAGGCGTAAACAGCCCGATGACTGCGATGGATTCAAGTAATGCAAACAGAAAAACGAGCCAATAGCCCAGAACGCCCAAGTCCTGATACGTCACAGTGGAAAAAAGCTCGTGCATCGAAAAACATTGTACAGCACTTTGAAGACGATTAGTCTGAAGAACATGACGCATTTCGATCTGCAACGGCGAGCCGCTCTCGGATTGATACTTTCCGCAGTACTCTTCAGTTTTTTGTGTTGGCAGGTGGTTTCAAGTGGAACGTTGCATGCGTTTGATCACAGATTGTACGACGTGGTATTGGGAGTCCGACAAGAATCACTCTTGATCCTGGCATATGCGGTGACATTTTTTGCGAACACACTGACAGTGATCTTGATCGGACTTTTTTCCGCAGCAGTTTTTACATGGAAGTGGCACCAAAAGAATCTGTTTTTTGGAATTGCAACAACCCTTCTCATCGGACAACTCCTTTCGAGTGGTTTCAAATTGCTCTTTGCACGTGCTCGTCCCGAGAATGTTCTGCCGATTTTAACCGAATCTACGTACTCATTCCCAAGTGGCCATGCAATGGCTGCAGCGGCCTTATACGGCTTCCTGGCCTACGCTGTGATTACGCATACAAAGCACCCGAAAACTGCAAAGATCCTCGTGGCCACGGTGGTGGGTATTCTTTTGATCGACATGAGCCGACTGGTGCTTGGCGTTCACTTCCTCACAGATGTGATCGCAGGAAATATGATCGGCTGTATCGCATTTTGTATCGGTATTTTTGTCAGCGAGAGAACTGCTCGACGCACATGAACGACATTCGTACACTGCAAGCATGAAACTAGATGCAGCGTCGGCCATGCGGTCACTACGTGAACTTGCCGATCCAGAGAAAGCGGCTTTTTTCCCGAGATTTTTTAAAACAGGGAAGGGACAATATGGCGAAGGGGACGTATTTATTGGCGTCACAGTGCCGCAAATCAGAACAACCGTAAAAGTATTTCAAGAGCTTCCACTGTCTGAAGTAGAAAAACTTTTAGATCATAAAATTCATGAATTTCGCTTGTTGGGATTACTTATTTTGGTTCGACAATACGAATATGGTGATACGACAGTGCAAAAAAAGATCGTTCGATTTTATTTGGATCATTTGCATGCTGTGAACAACTGGGATCTCGTGGATTCCAGCGCACGTCAGATTCTTGGAGCCTCTTTGTTCGCATCGAAAGAGACGACAATTCTCGATCGCTTCGCGCATTCCAAAGATCTGTGGAAACAACGTATCGCCATTATCGCGACGCACTATTTCATCATGCAGGGTGCGTATGATGAAACGCTTCGCATAGCGGAAATACTGCTGCATCATCCACACGACCTGATTCACAAAGCCGTGGGCTGGATGCTCCGTGAAGTGGGGAATCGAGATCGAAAAATCGAAGAAAAATTCCTCAAAAAGCACGCGGCTGTCATGCCACGAACAATGCTTCGATACGCCATCGAAAAATTCGATCCTGCAACAAAAAAGAGATATATGACGATGAAGAATTAACGAATATCGGTGTGTGTTTTCGTGAGCGGTTTATGAAATGCTGCGATCCAGATGTAATTGAGTGCGTAGACGAACGGAACTTTCACGAGACCTTCTGCGTTTAAGCGTCGGCCGGAGGAATTGATCCAGCAACGCGGACTGTAGACGACGGTTCCGACGGTATGTAAACGTTTGGCGATATCGGTATCTTCACCATAGAAGCTGATATCGGTGTTGAATCCGCCGATCTTTTTCAATGCGTCGCGTTTCACGGCAAAGTTGCCCCCGACGACCATGTAGCCTGTGGACGCGTATGTGACTTTGGCACAGGAGTTCCAATATGCAGCGACACAGATGCGTTGCCACGGTGGAATGTCGTAGAAGTTATATGGTCCACTGACACAAACTACGTTAGGTTCTTTTAATTCTTCCTGCATTGCTTCAAACCATCCTTTTGGCACACGCGTGTCTGCATCAAGTGACAACATCACATCACCCTTTGCTTCTTCAAAACCACGCTGACGTGCACGTGGCAATCCCTTGATCGGCTCGTACACGACGCGCACACGATCAAACTGCTTGGCGATCTCCGCAGTGCGGTCATGACTCGCATTATTCACCACGATGATCTCAAGCAAATTCTGCGGAGCATATTTCAGAATGCTTTTCAGGCAATCGCCAATGTACTTTTCCTCGTTGAATGCCGGAATAATGATGCTGAGCGTCATAGAAGGAATGTCGTACGTCGACACATCAGGGAAAGGATAGCAAAAAAGAGTGGATTTATGAAGCTTTCTTGCGGTGTTTTCGGATATCGGGAATCCAGTACAAAACCAAGAAAAAGAGAATCACCACAGCCATGAGCAGCTGGTATTTCACGGGGAGCTCACCGAAGAGCGAATAGAGAAGTGCACTTGGAAACACGCCGACGGCAGTGATCAGGAAAAATTCCCAGCGATTCACTTTCGTAAATAATCCGAAGGCGTAACTGACAATGTCTCCATGCACGACCATGCGGATCAAGATGGAATGAATGAGTCCTTTGTCTCGAATCAATGTATGCAACGTCTCGATTTGTGCGGGAGGAAGATATTTCATCATCTTCGTGCGACCGAGGAGGCGAGAGACTTCGAATAGAATCTGTCCTCCGAGTGTCCATGCGAATGTGCAGAGCAATGCTGTCGGCCACCAGCCCCAGAGCGCTACTGCCAGAGGAATGACAGGGATGATGCTCGTGAAAGGGATCATGACCGTCGCCGTCGTCAGCACGACGAATAAGAGCATGCCTTGTACTGGCGAGATCTTGTCGAACAGTGCTTGGAACTCTGCGAAGTGCGCCTGTAGAAACATCGAAACGCCAATGTACATGGCGAATCCAATCAGAAACGGCCAGAGCTTTTTCAGAAGCTGAAGAATAGAAGAAGTGTACTACAACCGTCTTAGTATCCCATGGTTTTGAGAGCTTTTTCAGCTTGTACAGCGGCTTGCGTACGATCGGCAACGCTCATTTTACGTAAGATGTTTTGAATATGCTCTTTCACCGTTTCGATGGAAATACCATTCTCTTTCTGAGGAGAAGTGCACTGTCTAGCAATTTGCTTATTGGACAATCCATGTCTGATAAGAAGCAGTACTTGTGCTTCGCGCTCTGTGAGTTTTTCTTTTCCGAGTTGCGTATTGATTGCGCTTCGAAGCATCGTAATCATTTTTGGGTTCCATGTCTGACGCTGCATTTCGTCAGGCATGCTCAATGTTTCACCTGATGCGACTTCGGAAATACCATTGAGGACTAATTCCGGTTTTGTCGTCTTACTAAAAATCGCTTTGGCACCTGCGACTCGAAGAGCCGCGATACGCGTCATTTCAAGGTGTCCTAAGTGAGCGACCGAAGATGTCTTTTCTCCTGCTGCTTCGATCACTTTTTCTGCGTCGAGCGTACGACCTTCGCTTCGACTGATGGAATCTTCCGTTACCAGAACGTCCGGTTTTAGAATTTTGAGTGCATTGCGCGTGCGTTCGGTTGAATCCGTTATACCGGCGATTTCGAGCCCCTTTTTCTTTTCAATGAAATTTGCCATGCCCTCTCGAGCAATCGGGTCATGGTCGGCGAGCAAAATACGCTTATCCATAAAGAAGTGGAAGAAAGTTCCTTATTATGATGTATTTACTATGAATTGTCAAAGTAGTCTTATACGCCTCAAAAGAAGTCTATAACTACCCTGGACAAGGAGTAGACCCGAACTTATGATGCTCTACCATGAGTTTTCCCCACACGATTGATTTTGGCCCAGAAAAAGAAGAATTACTTCGCCTGAAAGGCGAAGGAGAGCGTGTGATGGAATGGGAAACAGTCGCACTTCGAGCAGTGAAGCGCACGGACATTTACGATTTTTTTAAGGTAGAGGCAAACAGGGAGCTTTCCATTGAAGATCTCTATAAACATACTCATGAATTTTTGATGAATAGATATAATCGACTCCTCATTGGATGTCTTTCATCCGAAGATACGACGATCGGTGATATTTCCATCAGAGAACATGAAGATGATGAATTCTATTTCGGTATCAACATGAAGAAAGAATATCGCGGCTACGGATTCGGAACAAAACTGACGCAAATGGGTATTGAATATGCACGCGACCATTATCATGATCTCGTTGATCGTTTATTGTTGAAAGTCGATACGCAGAATCAGCGCGCTGTGCATGTCTATCAGAAAGCAGGGTACCAAATCATTGATGAGCGCCCGTATGTTGCTGAAGACAGCGGTTGTGAGCGTACGCAATACGTGATGGAGGCACTTTTGTGAAATGACGTTATACTTTGTGCATGGCGACGCAGCAATCAACCGTCGATTATCTGATGCAGCAAGTGTCCGGCGCGGGATCCGTCCGGAATCGTAAAATGTTTGGTGAGTACGCACTGTATTGCGATGAAAAAGTTGTGGCACTGATCTGTGATGACAATTTTTTTGTGAAACCAACTGCAGAGGGCAGAGAACTTGTCGGAGCAATGGAAGAAGCACCACCGTATCCAGGGTCAAAACCATTTTTCTTGATAGAAGAAAGTAAGTGGGAAGATGCAGCGTGGATGACCGAGCTGATTCGAATCACAGCTGCAGCTCTCCCGGTGCCGAAAAAGAAGAAACCAAAGAAAAAATGACATGACGATACGGTTTTGCAGTTCTACTCTGTTCATGTCGTTTCTTTGTTTCTTCAGGAGATCTCCATATGGAGCAAAACCGAACGAAACGAATTCATCTCTGGTACGGCGTTTATGCCATTCCACGGCGTAAACTTACGCCTAAGCCCGTGATGAAGCCTGCTCCAAAGCCGGCACAGAAGTGACCGCCAGCAATGGCTGACCGATTCGCGTTTTACGCGGGTCGGTTTTTTGATTCATTGACATTTTTTCATTTTTGCATAAAATATACAAAGTCGTTTTGTTTGATCTCTCACATGATACGGAGGAAGACATCATGTCTCAGACATTTGTTTTGCGCGTTCTTGAAGTACGTCCCCAAGGTACGATTGGTGACCCGATCATCCTGGCCGGTTTCGGCGATGTTCGTGAAATTCTCGCCGTTCACTCGCCAGGAAATCGCCCATACCGAGTAGAAGATGCCATCGAAGTGTATTCCGAGGAAGTGACTTCGCCACCGCTCGTCACTGCTCTCAATTCTGCGGATGGCGATCACACGGAGTTGTACTTCATGTCCGTTGCGGCGCTCTACGGGTATCAAGCGTCTGAACGTCATCGCCTCCAAAAGGAGGTGCCGGTCGACGTGAAATAACAAACGATGTCGTGTTCTTCGGAACACATTAGTCCCTGCTCTCTGAGTGGGGATTTTTTTATGACTGCGACTCGGCGTGCTTCTTGAAGTTATCAAGAATTGCCTGCCAGCCGGCACGCTGCATGTCTTCAGAGTTCTCCGTTTCTGCATCGAATGATTCCGTGATGTGCGTTTTTCCGCCTTCATCTTTAAAGAGAACCGATACCGTTCGACCATCAGCCATTCCATATTCCAGAACTTCATTTGGGACGACCTTCGAAAAGATTCCTTCGAAATCAAATCCCACGCTTCCGTCTTTCGCCTCCATTCTCGATGAGAATTTTCCACCTGCTTTCAGATCTGTCGTTGCGCGTGGCGTGTGCCAATCCGGCGATGCATTGTTCCATTGCATGATGTGCTCAGGCGCAGTCCAATACTGCCAAACCTTTGCAACAGGAGCGTTCACGGTTGTTTCGACAGTGATGCGGGACATAAGAAAAGAGAAAGAATATGTGTCATTGTATTTCAAAAAGAGATGCGTTTCTATGAGATGGGAGTTTTTTATGTGAAGCATCATCATGACATAAAAAAACTCCTCCAGTATGTACTGGAGGAGTCTATATTCCTTGAGTCGATCGACGTCAATCGTAGAGATAATATCGGTCATTGTCCCTTTCGATTTCGAATCGACAGTCGTTCTTGTCGACGTTCTTTTTGCACGGACCTTCGTAAACGAGCGTTTCGCCTTGATCAGGGGTGGTGACCCACACCTTGATCTGACCTTCTTGTGGCTCTTCGTAGACGGCTGTAATGCCCATGGGCATTACACTTCTGCCAGGTTCTAAAAGCCCCCAAGCATGAAGTAGTCTTTCTTTTCCCAGAAGCTCGTCGGTTTCGTCAGGTTGGTTTTTGACAAAAAAACCGATGGCAGTGATTGGGGTACGCATACAAATCTCCCTATTGAAAGTGTCGAAAACGTTGTTTCCAAGGAACTTTGATATTATAATATAAATATAATTATTGTCAAATATACGAATAAGCTCAATAGAACGGGCCGTCTTGCGAACGAGCCTCGCTTCAAATGCGTATGCGATTTGGAGCTCCTTATCGGAGCTTATTCGGAACTATTCCAATTCTTTGATAAGTGATGTGATATAATTTTATGTATGAAATACATCCTGATGCCGGCACTTTTGCTTCTGACCGCATGTACTCCTGTTCTGAAGGAATTACCAAGTGAGAAGAATAGTTCTCTATCTAGTGAGGGGTTCAATAACTCGATACAGAGTTCGGTAGTGATTACGGACAAAAATGCTGCTTGGAAAACGTATACAAATCCTGACCTCGGATATGCAATCGATTTTCCTGCAGCCTGGGATGTGAATACGCTTCCGTCGGGTGAGGCTGCCGGATTCTATCCTCCTGAAAAGAGTACTGAGGCTGCTCCACCAGGAGATTCTCCGCATAGCGATGGTCTTCAGATAATCGTTGATGAACAATCTTTGGATGTGTACGTGGATAGTTTGAAGGAGAGTGAAATTGATTGCCAAAAAACTACGTCATCCCATTTAGGCGAGTATGAAGCTGTATTTGTGCAATGTACGTCGGCATGGGATGGGACGATCTTCGGTCACTATCTAGTTGAAAGTAATGGGAAAATATTTGATCTGTCAGAGACGATGGAAGCTTCAGAACTTCAAGATACATTTAAGAACATGCGAGATTCTTTTTCATTGAGTACATAAGTATTTGGAGCGGGTGAACGGAATCGAACCGTCGTCATCAGGTTGGAAACCTGAGGTAATAGCCATTATACGACACCCGCATGTCTCAAGGAGCGAGCCAGAGTTTAGAGCCTTCCTATCACTTCGCGCAATTTGTTCTCGGTTGGCTTGGTAAAGGGGTTACAACTGAGCACGCGCTTGAATGCTCGCCAAAGCGCAATCGGCAGAGGCTTTGCTTTCAGTTGCTCGACGGCAAACTGCGAACAGGTAGGGGAATGTCGACACACGCCATAGCGGAAGAAGTGTCGTGCCAGACCGTGATCGGGCGAAAGCGTTAGCTGATAGATACGGACTACACCGATCAGTGCATATGCCGGAAGCCAGAGAATGTGATGAACGAGTTTGCGCATCGGAAAGAGAAGTCGTAGTATCAAGCCTAACAGCTTCTCTCCCCCTATGCAGGTTTCTCTCCCAGATATTTTGATCATCGTGGCCATCGTGGCCGTTCTGCTCTTGATTGTACTGCTCTACCACCTCATCTTTGTAGCGGTCGATCTTCGTAAAATCATGCAGCGCGCGGACGACATCACGAAGGAAGTCGAAAGCGTGGTCATGAAACCATTGTCCATTTTGGAAGAATCGATGGGTTGGATTATGGAATTCATGATGAGTTTCACGGGTGATAAAGAGAAGAAGAAGCACAAATAGCACGGAAGAAGACTTCCGAAAGTGCGTTTTTTTGCGTACACTTTCGTCGATGTCAGCTCGACCAGAGAAAAAGACCCTCATTGGCAAAGATCCGCAAGAAGTACCGATGTCTCTGCAGCGTATTGTTCAAGCTGAGAGCAAGGGTGACATGTTTTGGATCGGTCCGAAGGAGGCTGCGAAGATTTCCGATGCGGACAAAGCGGACTATGACACGGCGCATAAAATTATGATGCGTCTCGCAATCGAAGCACCACTCAAACATCAGTCCGGACATCCGGGCGGTCCACTTTCCGCATTCACATTTGCGTATGAAGTGAATCGAAAGCGAAATCCAGAGAAGGATCACACGATGCGATTCAGTGCCGGACATTTATCTCTCCTCGCATTCGCATTGGAATGGTTCTTCGGCCGCAATGGCACGGACAAGCGTCTTGAAAACCCGCAAGCAATCATGGATACGTTCCGCACACCGACCGGTTTGCCGGGACATGCAGAAGCGGGGATCGGAGATATCCCATTTGGCGCTGGGCCGCTTGGAAAAGGCGTTTCCAACGCACTCGGTGTCGCGTTCGGAGATAAGTTTTTCAAGAAGAATGCAATCGTCGATGTGCTGATGGCCGACGGTGACAGTCAGGAAGGACAAGTCATGGAAGCATTCCGACTCGCCGCACATTTAAAGTTAGATCAC
>JALHMU010000032.1 GCA_022843885.1 Candidatus Peribacteraceae bacterium
TGTGACAAATAACCCGCTATTTTGCGTCCAACGCCTTATTCACGAGCGAATCAGCACGCATATTCTCGGTGCGACGGACATGTTTGAACGTGACGTGTTTGAATCCGAGGACGAGTTCGCGGATTTCTTCCACAAGTGGTTCCAAACTTTGCATGCGGATTTTATATTCACCGTTCAATTGCTTTACGACCAGTTCGGAATCCAAAAAACACATCAGCTCATTGGGTGCATAACTTTCCGCCATCTTCAGACCTTCGATCAACGCGCGATATTCCGCAACGTTATTGGTTTGAATGCCAATGCGTTCACTCTTTTCCTCCAAGACATTCATCGTATCTGGATCGATCAGCAAACAGCCGATTGCAGCTTGACCGGGATTGCCGCGCGAGCCGCCATCTGTATACAAATGTAGCGTTCCGCCGATAGAAAGCGGTGCGCCGACTTCCATCATCGGCGTGTTTTCGATGGCTTTCTCGACTACTTCAGCAACGAATCGTTCGCGCTCTTTCACACGCGGAAAAAGCTCAGCAAGTTTTCGTTCCAGTCGGGCAGGGAGTTTGGTCATCGGTTCTATCTTAGCATCACTTTCTCTTTTTATTCCTCACCTGGAGGAATCGACAAATCGGAACGACTCAAATCTTTTATATTTTTCACTATGTTAGGTCGATTCTCACGGAGATGTTGTATGGCAGCGTCTGTCGCAGTGATGACCATCACAGGCATCATGGGTGCATCCGCGTCTTGTAGGTTCGGATCTATCTGACGAAGATCCTTAAGAAATAAAGCAAACTCATTACGTGCTGCTTTTGCAACACGTTCCAATTCTTCATTGCGAGCTGCTCGATTCATCCCTTTGCTCAACTGTGGTTCCGTGTGAAATTCTACAAGTACTTTCATAGAATGAAGATGTGGAAGTACCCACATTTTATCCCTCACGTTCTTCAGGAACAACTCACTTACAGGCACAGTTCCCACCACACGCACAACCGCCCCCGACTTCCTCTACGTCCAGTTTAAAGCGATCTTCTCGGAAATCGATCGTAGAGCCGCCGATTCGCTGCAAGGTCAGCATCGATGCAAAGATTTTTACCTCAGGAACCTTTTCATTCTGGAATGTTTTGTCGCCATGTTCGGCATCTTTTCGGAATTCCATGAAGAATCCACCATGTTCATCCGCGAGAACCGAGAGGCCTTCATTCGCTTTGCCTTCCGCAGATGCGATCTTGCCGATTTGTTTTGCGGCTTCCTCGGTGATGATCAGTGTTTGTGGTTTCGCTGGCATATTTTCGATCATCTCATTGATATCAGATACGAGATTCTCGATATCAATCGGTTCAAAGCCGTGACCCAGACAACCTTCTTCCAACGTTTCCATATCATTCGCGCTGCAGCCGAAACAATGCAGTCCGTACTCAGCCATAATCTCCGTGGCTTGTGGATGTCGGATCAGAATGTCGGATACCGTCATGCCTTTGTGCACGTGCGCAGTGGCCGTGCTTGGTTTTCTGCCCGTTCGATCCGGTCGTTTCGTCACCTGAACGCCCGGTTCTGACACGCCTTGCGATCCATCATTTTTCATGACTGTATTCTATCGGAATCGATCTTTTTGTGCGACAATGTTCTACGTATTTATGGCGCGAACGCTTCGGATCATCGCAATGATCGGCCTCCCTATTGCAACACTCCTTTTAGGAATCGGTGTGGGTGCCGCATTTGAACGCGAGCGTTTTGAGACCCAATGGAACACACTTTCGAACGTCTATTCAGGTGCATCCGGTAGCGGAAAAACCGTCCAGACTGATCCAGAGCAAGAAGTTGATATGGGTCTCATGTGGGATGTCTGGCGCAAGCTTTCTGCCTACTACATCGACCCGGAAGAATTGCAGATCGACAAAATGATGTTCGGTGCGGTCGAAGGAATGGTGAATGCCGTCGGTGATCCATACACGGTGTTCATGACGCCAACTGCCAGTCATGAATTTGAATCAGAATTGAGCGGAACGTTGGAGGGTATTGGTGCAGAACTCAAATTACAGAATGGTGCCGTTACAGTTGTTGCTCCGATCAAAGGATCGCCGGCAATGCGCGCCGGCATCTTGCCTGAAGATGTGATCTACAAAGTAAACGGTACGGATATCACAGGCAAAACGCTGAATGAAGTCGTGAGCATGGTGCGTGGAAAGAAGGGCACATCCGTGCAGCTGGACATTCTCCGCAAAGATGAAGCCGAGCCAGTCAAAATGTCGATCGTCCGCGACAGCATTCACGTTCCAGCGGTTGAATCACGCATTATCGAAACGGAATCTGGTTCACTCACCGGGCAGATCGGATATCTTTCTTTGAACATGTTCGGTTCTGAATCGATTGCCGAAGTGCGAGAAGCGCTCGAGTCATTCCAGGGCAAGCCGATCAAAGGCATCGTCTTGGATCTGCGTTTCAATGGTGGTGGACTCCTCGATGCCGCCGTTGATCTCGTCTCGTTCTTCGTGAAAGAAGGTCGTGTCGTGACTGTCGAGCATCGTGATAAGGAGAGTGATGTCTTGAATGTTGAAGGCCGCCCAATGCTTCCAGATATGCCGCTGGTTGTCTTGATCAACCAAGGTTCTGCGAGCGCTTCTGAGATCGCTGCAGGTGCACTTCAGGATCATAAGCGCGCTACCATCGTGGGAGAGCAGAGCTTTGGAAAAGGCACCGTGCAGGAAATCATCGAGCTTCCAGGCGGTTCCAGCCTCCGTGTGACCGTTGCGCGTTGGCTCACGCCGAACGGATTGAATCTCGGAAAGAAAGGCGTCACGCCAGACATCGTTGTGAAGCGCACAGCGGAACAATATCAAAACGGCGATGACCCACAGTTGAATAAAGCTATCGAGATTCTACTTAAGAAATAATTGCAGAACAGGCACAGGTAGCCGGGCGCGAAATATATAGAATTTTTTATCATATTTCTTTATACTAAGAGACTTCTTTCGTATGTCTGAATTTCCTTATCTTTCGGCCTCGGAAATACAAGAATCAATTGATTCTCGCAGTTCCGTATTTGAAGAAATTCAAAAACAAACTGTGACGGAAATAGAATTCCTATTGCGACAATACGTTGGCAAAGCCCCGGAAACAATTGAAGAGGGGCAAGCCGTCTGCCGCACTATCAATGACCTGGTGGCTGCTTTCGGACTTCGCGTTAAAACTATACAAATGAATGAGCCCTCGACGCTCGCCTACTATCGCATTGGACGTACGAAGGCGGGCGCGTTTGTATTCACTGGCATGAAGGACGGTAAGCGCACAGTGACGTATGGCTCTACAGTTTTACCGGATCTTAAAGTGGTGCCAGCATCACTACATGGACGCAGACATCCCAGTTCAAAAAAGAAAAAACGCTAATAAATAAACAATTCCTCCGGTCGGAAGAAGCGTTCGATTTCTTTGACGGCAGTTTCTGCGCTGTCAGAAGCGTGTGCGACGTTGATCATAACGTCTTTGCCAAGTTCGGCGCGGATCGTTCCTGGAGCAGCTTTCTTGGAGTCTGTTGCACCGAGCGTTTCACGGATCACATTCACGACGTTTGGACCTTCGATGACCATGCCGAGTACCGGCGTCTGGCGCATGAACGATTCAATCTCAGGATAGAACGGCTTATCGGCAACGTGTGCGTAATGTTCTTTCAAAATCTCTGGAGAGAGCATCATCATCTTGCATGCGACGATTTTAAAACCGGCGTTTTCAAAACGAGTGATAACTTTGCCACAAAATTTTTCACCGACGGCGTCGGGCTTGAGAAGGATAAGAGTGCGTTCGGCGTCCATAAGAGAAAAGGGAAGTGTAGTACGTTTACAGGAAGATACTGGGCTCCGCAACCTTGCTAGCTGATCAGCTTCGTGAGTAATGCCTGATCATTCTCCTTTCCGATGACAACGAGGCGGAGGTTTTCGACGGCAAGCAGGCGCTTGGCGATTCCATCGATTTGCGACTTCGTGACGGCATCGATTTTCTTGAAATATTCTGCAATGTCGCGAACTTCCGGATAGAGCAATTGTTGCTTGCCGAAGAAATGCGCACGCTCTTCTGAATCTTCCAGGGAAAGCGTCACTTTTCCTTTCAGATAATCTTTCGCACGGGTCAATTCTTCTTCCGTAATGCCATCTTCGCTGACTTTTCGATATTCTTCACGGATCGCAGAAATGGCTTCGTGGAGCCGACTTTGGTCTACTCCTGCACGTGTCGAAAGGATACCAGTATCAAGATAGTTATCCGTCGACGTTGAAATGTAATAACACAGCCCGCGTGCTTCGCGGATGTTCAAGAACATGCGTGAACTCATCGATCCTCCAAGGATGATGCTCAGAAGTTTCTGTGCAAAATGATCTTTATCGAGTGAAGAGATTCCTTTCACGCCCAGTACCAAGTGAGCCTGTTCGGTTTGCTTCGTGCGGAGCATGACTTTTTCACTTTTTACATCTTTCGCCTTCTCAAAATTCTTCGCTTTCTTACCGCCGAGTTTGCCGAAGTATTTGTCGCCCAGTTCGAGCGCTTTCTTCGGATCGATATTTCCAGCGAAGGTCACAACGCAGTTATCTGGCGTATACAGGTCGTCTTTGTGCTTCTGGAAATCATCATGATTGACCGAGCGAATCACTTCTTCTGTCCCGATCGTATCCCAGCCAAGGGCTTGGTCACCGAAGAGGAGGCTTTCAAAGTCCCAGCCAGCTTGGTACATCGGTGTGTCCTGGTACATACGGTATTCCTCGATGATCACGCCGCGCTCTTTCTCGATTTCTTCCTGTGGGAACTTTGCATGGAGAAGCATGTCCGAGAGCACATCACATGCGAGTTCGACCTGGTCGGCTGCCACTTTCACGTAGTACCCGGCGTATTCCTTTCCTGTGAAGGCATTGAAGTCTCCGCCGACGGAGTCGATAGCCATGCTGACTTCCGCAGCTGTCTTATATTTGGCGCCGCCCTTAAAGAACATGTGTTCCAGGAAGTGGCTGATACCACGTTCGTTATTTTCCTCGTAGCGGGAACCGGCACCGGCAAAGACGAGGACAGTCACGGCCTGGGTTCCAGTCGTGGGGGCAGTTAAAACGGGGAGACCCGAAGCGAGTCGTTCTACAGTAAACATATGGTCGGACTATACCTGTTCCCTTGCGTTTTTAAAGGCTGGATCACGTCTAAACGATGCCGAAAAGTGGCTTGACCCTCTTTCTGAAGATCTGTACATTATCCCGGCTATGTTAGGAAAGCTCAGATGGCGCCGCCGGCTCAGAGTTCACGGATTTTTGAAGCGCAGTAAAAGCGCGAACGGTCGCAAGGTTCTTGCGCGCCGCAGAAACCGCGGTCGAAAGATCCTGACCGTGCACAAAAAGATGAAATAATCTTGATGCTTCACTCCCTCAAAAACGCCGCTGCATTCTGGTTTTATCTCCTCGCGCTGCTTCTGCTCGCGGGTCTCATTCTGGTGAAGAACGGCATTTTGATGCTGACGCTCCCGGCTTTTTTGCATTCACTTGATCTCCCGGTCATCATCGCTGCGTTGATCTACGGCGCTTCGGCGTTGTACCTCAGTTTGTCGCGTGGCAAAACATCCGTCGTGCTTGGTGCCATCATCGGTGTGATCTCACTCGCATTGCTCGGATTCCTGTTGTATTTGAACTTTGCATTTACGCCGCAGGCGCTTATCGCAATTTGACCGCCGTCTCCGTCTGACCTGATTCGTGATTCACGAAGCGTGCGGCGACAAACAAATAGTCACTCAATCGATTCATGAAGATGATGATTTCAGGATTGATCGTTTCGTGATCCATGAGCGCCACGATGTGCCGTTCGGCTCTGCGGCAGACTGTGCGGGCTTGATGTAATTGAGCACCGCCATGACATCCGCCCGGCAGAATGAAGTTCGTGAGCGGTGCGAGTGTTTGCTCCATTTCATCGATCCATCCTTCCAGCATCGTGGCTTCTTCTGGCAACACGCGGGGGACATTCACTTTTTCATTGGGTGTTGCGAGGTCGGAACCGACAATAAATAACAATGATTGGATGTGCGTGAGTTCTGTACGTGTGCGCTCGGGAATTTTTTCGCACAGTACCATTCCGAGAATCGCATTCAATTCATCGACCGTGCCATAGGCATGGAGTCGCAAGGAGGATTTGCGGACGCGATCACCACCGAAGAGGCCGGAGTCGCCTTTGTCGCCGGTGCGCGTATAGATTTTCATGACAATGCGGACATCACGCGAGCGTGCGCGGACTTGGCGTCTTGTTCATTGAGCGTCCGGTCGGCCGCGCGATAGGTGAAACGCAGTGTGACATTCGTTACGTCTGCTTTGCGATACAGATCAACGGTTTCGATGCCCGTTAGGAGTGGATCGGCTTTCTTCATGCGATTGATAACAGCTTTCAGCGCTTCTTTTGGCAGTGTGAATGTTTCGTCGTAACTCACAGCCGGATAGGTGCCAATCGCCTGGAAGATATGTGCGGCAGGTTCGATCGCGAGGACTTTCTCCCAATCAATGATTGCAGCGGCAGTCTTTGGAAGATCAAATGCTGCGAGAATCGATGGATGAATTTCAAACAACGTACCCACGACCGTTTTTCCGATCAGTAAGGATGCAGTGCGACCAGGATGCATCCAGTTTTCTTTTCCGGACGACTGATCAATTTCAAGTTCATATCCAGCAGTGTGGAATGCAGCAGAAAGATCGGCTTTCAAACGGAGTGCCGGTTCTGCCGTGATCTCTTCTGAGCGTGTGGAACGCACGGCTGCGAATTCAGCGTGTTCATTACCTTGCGCACCGAACACATGGCCGTACTCAAACACAGCAATGTCACCATTTGATTCGACGAGTGCTTTACGGAGTGATGCGAGCACATGTGGCAGGAGTGATGGGCGCATCAACGACAATTCTTCGCCGAGTGGGTTCTGCACTTGCACAGTTTGATCCGCACGCATGCCGGTTTTCTTCACAAGTTCTGGACTCATGAAGGCGAGATGCAGTAGTTCGATATAGCTCGCATCTTTGAGTGCTCCTCGAACCTGGTGCAAGCGTGGATCACGTGCAGGAGGCGTTACGAGCGCTTCTGGGGCTACTGCTGGAATATCGTTGTAGCCTTTGATACGTCCGATTTCTTCTGCGATATCAGCCATACTCTCCAAGTCTCTGCGCCAGAGTGGTGTCGTCACCGTGAGTGCATCACCACTGCCGGCGATCGTGCATCCGAGGTTCTTCAAAATATCGGTTATCTCCCTCTTTGAGAGTTTCATTCCTAGATACGACGCGATTTTCTTTTCAGAAATTTTAATCTTCTTTGGCGTTCCGTTCGTTCCATGGGTTTCCAGCTTCGACGTAATCTTCGCGCCCGCTAATTCAATGAATAATTGAAGCGCGCAGTAGAAACCTTCTTCCGCAGTGATCGGCATGACGCCTTTTTCATAAATCGTTGCAGCATCCGTGCGATGTGCAGTGGCCGTGATGGCTTTGCGGACCGTCGGACCGTCGACAACGGCGCTGTGAAGGTAGATCGACGTCGTTGTGTCTTTGGTGGAGCTTCTGAGGCCGCCCATGACGCCAAGCAGATCGAAGATACCTTTGTCATCGCTCATGACGATGAGTCCTTCCGTCAGCTTTCGATCAATACCATCGAGTGTTGTGATGCGTTCATCTTTCTTCGATGTGCGGATGACGATGTTTCCATGCAGGTCATCGGTATCGAAACTGTGCAGTGGCATGCCCATTTCAAACATCACGTAGTTTGTGATGTCGACGGCGAGGTTAATGCTTCTCGAGCCCGCGGCTTCAAGGCGCTTCACCATCCACTCCGGTGTTTTTTTGCTCGGATCAATCGTGAGTGTGCAGGCGAGATAGCGTGGAATCAATTTCGCCGCATCGAGTTCTGTACGGAACGGTGATGCAGTCTTTGGGAATGTCTGAGCTTTTGCTTTCTTTATCGTTTTCCACTTCGCGAGTCCGAGTGCGACGCATTCGCGTGCAACACCGATGTGCGAGAACAAATCCGGACGATTCGTAATGGCGTGGTTATCAACATGGAAGACAACATCATTCATTTCTAGGGCTTCACGGAGCGGCATTCCGACCTTTAGCTTTCGTGCTGTCAGATCGACAATCGGGCGCTCACCATCTTCTTTTGACGGTGCAAATCCGGCGCCAAGGTCGAGTTCTTCTGCAGCGCAGATCATGCCTTCACTTTCTTCACCACGAATCTTCACGCGTTCGAGTGTCATCGTTTCACCGCCGTGCCATTTCACGGTTGCACCGAGATGTGCGAATGCAACGAGCATGTTTTCTTTCACGTTTGTTCCTCCACACACGACGCGTTTCTTCCCTTGTTCTGTTTCCACCATTGCGATCGACAATTTATCGGCATTTGGATGCCGTTCGACCGATACAACTTTTCCAACGACGCAGTTTTTCAAGAATGCGCCTTGTGCATCGACCTGATCGATTTCACCCATCGACTTTGTCAGACGATCGGCGATCACGAATGGATCGGTTTCTGTGAAATCCACGAATGTGGACAGCCATTCAAGCGAAATCTTCATGCTCCCAAGCCTACGCCAAAACAGGCCGCTCTACCATTCCTTTGCGAAAGCTACTTTACGGTATAGACGGCGGACATCGTCGGGACTGTTGCGCCCGTGCCGATGTCTACGTGAATCGTATACGTTCCGGCTTTCCAATCACTTCCTTTTTCAAGATGAAATTTGGCCAGACGTGAGCCGGGTTCTGCACTCACGCTGTACGTTGTGAAGTGTCCACCTTCGTTATTGAGAACCCAATACGCCGTCACAGGAACTTTCTTTGTGATATTCGTGAGTTCTGCATTGAAATAGATCATGCGGTCTTTCACAGAAAATTCTTTACGGGGATTTTGAATGCGTCCTGCTTGGCTGCGTTCGGTTCCCATTGTGATGCGTTTGATCGCAGGCGTTTTGCCTTCGACGTTATTACTGCAACTAATCAGCAGAGATGCAAGGAGGGCGAGGCCGATGAGTTTTGAGGTGCGCATAGGAATAGATCGGAGAATCTGGAAGCATAGTACCGAAAATCTCATAATCGATTTTCGGCACACAGTATCTTGCGATTCACGGCGTCGCTGCGCTCCTTGTTCATCTGCAATTCAACTGTGGCGGAGAGGGGGGGATTCGAACCCCCGAGACTCTTGCGAGTCTACGCGCTTTCCAAGCGCGCGCACTAGGCCACTATGCGACCTCTCCATTTGAGCCGGCACAGTATAGCGAAATGAGGCCAAGAGAACATCGTTTCTTCCTAGGTTGGATCATGAAAAAGCGGACACGAATGCCCGCCTTTTCTTTGAAGTCGTACCAGATTTATTGTCGGTTCTTTCCAAGTAGTGCGTCGACGGACCAGGCGCCTGCACCAAGTGTCATCAATGCGATGCACGAAGC
>JALHMU010000033.1 GCA_022843885.1 Candidatus Peribacteraceae bacterium
ACCTCTACATTGCCAAGTCTCCACTCTACAAACTCGCGATGGGCAAAGATGCGCGGTACGCCTTCGATGACAAAGAGCGCGATGCAATCTTGAAGGAATGGGGCATCAAAGCTGCAGAACTTGAAGAGCAAGATGACAATGCAGTTGTGGAGGAAACAATCGAAGCCGAAGAAGATGCGAAGACGAAAAAGAAGAGCAAGAAAGTAAACATTCAGCGTTACAAAGGTCTCGGTGAAATGAACCCAGATCAGCTCTGGGAAACGACGATGGATCCGACTAATCGCATCATGCATCGCGTCACGATGGACGATGCCGAAGCAGCAAGTGCAGTCTTCGTCACGTTGATGGGTAGCGAAGTCGCTCCACGTCGCAAGTTCATCCAGACACATGCCAAGGGCGTGAAGAACTTGGATATCTAATCCTTCTTTATGAGCGTCGAGCGAAAGTTATATATGCTTCAAATGGATGCACAGGGGATGGCATTTCGCCATCGGCCCCATCCACAGCGTTTATTGGACGGACGCATGCAGTCGGCATTTGGTGAATTCCGAGAATCCATCGAAGATCTACTTGTGAGCAAGCGCATAAAGCATCCGCCTGAGAATAAGGCTATCGTCGAACGGTCGACTCCGAAGAATAACAATATGTTTGTGTGGGCATCGGAATCAGTCATCGAAGATATTCGAGAACGATTGAAAGCCACAGGCGTTGGTTCTGTGATTGCATTACCCATGAGCGCCCCTTTTCAGCCCTTTTCAGAGCCATTATCAGGCATTGCGGATGCCTCTTCCCCTCAGGTATGATGATCGACTTTATGAACGAATTTGGCAGATTCAGCATCGAACATCCGCGTATCGAAATCCGAAAAAGTGCGGAAAACGAAACACGATTAACACTCGGTATTCCGTTGGATGGACCGATTCCTGCAGAGATGCAGGACGCGTTCAAAAAACAGTATGATGAACTGATGAACGATTCTGATTTTAATCCTTATACGAAAGAAAATCAGAAGAATGCATTCTGGTCAGATCTCTAAATTCCCGGATCAGCGTACTTGCCGAGCTTGTCTTTGATCGAGTACGTATCGAGGTTGTCTTCACCGATCAATTTCACAATCTCAGGAATCGCTTTCTCGAACTTCATGGCCTTCTGTTTGCCGGCAACCATATCTTTCAAGATGATCGTTCCTTCCTTCACTTCCATCTGACCAAGGAGCAACGCATAGCGTGCCTGGAAGCGGTCAGCCAAACGCATCTGGCTCTTTAAACTGGCTTCTCCTAGGGCTCCAACGGTGTGGATGCCAAGTTCACGGAGTTCATTTACAAGCACCAAACACTTCTTTTTTGCCTCTGGTCCAAGCTGTGCAACGAACACATCGACCTGATCTTTGTTCGGAGCTTCGACGCCGGATTCCTTCATGTGCCAAATGATGCGTTCGATACCTCCAGCAAATCCGATACCAGGTGTGGACTTTCCACCCAGAGTTTCGATGAGCGAATCATAACGACCACCACCACCGACGGCATTCTGTGCGCCAGTCGATTTGTCCCAGTATTCGAACACAGTTTGATTGTAGTAATCGAGTCCGCGCACGAGCAGGGGATTCTCTTCATACGTAATATCAAGCGCATCCAAATACTCGAGCAATGATGCGTGATACTTCTTGCTTTCATCTGAAAGGAACTGATCCAATGTTGGTGCACGCTTCAAAAGAATTTGCGTGTCCTCTTCTTTGGAGTCGAGAAGGCGAAGGGGATTGGTTTCCAGGCGCTTCTGATCAAGCTCCGGAAGGTTACGCTCTTTTCCAATGAAGTAGTCTTTCAGCGCTGCAACATATTCTTTGCGATTCTCAGCGGTTCCAATGTTATTGATCTGCAAACGCAAACGACCCATGATCTGAAGATCGCTCAAGATCTTCCATGTCATGAGAATGAGCTGTGCATCCAAGCTGGCATCGGACAATCCGATCACTTCAAAGTTGAACTGATGGAACTGACGGTAGCGGCCTTTCTGTGGACGGTCATAGCGGAAGCATGGACCGATCGAATAGAGTTCGACTGGCTGTGGCAACTGATCCATCGCGTGTTCGATATAGGCGCGGCAGATACCGGCTGTAAATTCAGGGCGAAGTGCGTAATCACGATTGTCTTTGTCATCGGCACCTTTCTTGGAAACGGTGAAAAGTTCTTTCTCAACCACATCCGTGTGATCTCCGATACCTCGCTCAAACAACGCACGTTCCTCAAACATCGGTGGATCGATACGCTTAAAACCGGCCTGACGAGCACGGTGACGAACCGCTTTCTTGATATACGTATGGTACTGGTGATCCAGCGGAAGGACGTCGTGGGTGCCTTTAGGAGACTGAAATTCGAGGTTACTCATAGAAGAAAAAGGATGGATGCCTAACGAACGGGTAGCTTACCAAAGAAAGGCCCTGAAGTCGAGGCTTCCGGAAGGGCTAAATTGACAAACGTGAGCGCTTTAATGAGACTACGGTACTTTATGCAGAACAACCTTCAAGAACGGGTAAAAGAATGGGATTCAACAGATTCCAATGATGAAAACCTGGCCCACTGGACTGAGAATTGGGAAAATCCAGAATGGATGGAAAAGCGCAAAGTTTTGATTCTGAATTTCATGCGAGCGGTCAGAGATGATTTGGAGCGAACAATGGATGTAAAATTTACGAATATTGAACTCTGGCATTTGCGAACAATTGTGAGCGAGTCTTTTGTGCAATCTATGCGATTTGAACAGCTTTTGCAGTCAGGCGAAAAAACGTATGACGGAGTACTTGATATTATAGAAGAATCAAAGCATCGTTTTTTTCAATTGTGCTTCGGCTTTTCCATACGTGATGTGAATGCATTCTCAAGAGGGCTCGATTTTGAGAAAATGCTTGAATACCTCAGGCGTGAGCATGCGAAGATGAATAATTACTACTAATCTTGTAGTTTTTCTGGTTCAATATGCCCACTCATGGCGAGTGTAGCTCAGGGGTTAGAGCATCCGGTTGTGGTCCGGAGGGTCGTGGGTTCGAAACCCATCACTCGCCCCATCGTAAATTCAAAAGACATTTCCCAGCGACTGAGATCGGTGAGGTGTCTTATTGATCGTCCAAACTATCTGCTCTGATGATTGCAATCGGCTGATCGTCACTTTTTGGGAGAAGATGATCCGTTGCAGGAGCTTTCAGTTCATGTTCAGGTTTGGCTGCTTCGAGTTTCTTTTCTTGCGGTGCAGCAATTGCTGTCGGCATCGGCGGGTTTGCTTTTGCTTCCATCTCACGCAGATGTTTGTTGTGTCGATAACGCTGACGCTTCTTACGTTTACGTTCTGCTTCACGTTCCTCTGGAGTCATCGCGGCTTTATTCGTTGCGACAGTTGGCTTTGGTGTGACTGACGCAACAGGAGCAGATGGTGCCGGAGCTGGAGGAACCGGAGCAGGGGATTGTGGCTCAGGTTTGGGCTGAACAGGTACAGGCGTTGGTGCAACTGGTGCCGTTGGAACGACAGGTTTTGGAGCAGGAGCTGGCGTTGGTACTGGCGCAGGCGGGGGAGGTGGAACAGGTTTCGGCGGAGCGACAGGTGCAGGTGCCGGCACTGGTGCAGGAGGAGGTACAGGTTTTGGTGGTGCAACCGGTGCAGGTGCAGGAGTCGGCTTTGGAGCTGGTGGAGCAGGGGCTGGTTTCGGAGCTGGTGCTGACGGAGGAGGCGTTGAAGCCGGTGTTTGTTTCAGCCACGCCGGAGCCGGACCATTGTCCTGTGCAACAGGCTGTTCTTTCTTCGTCGCAAATTCAGTCGTCTTCTTTTCACGATCGATAACCTCCTGACGGTTGGTCACATCAACTGCTGGAGCTTTCTTCAGCTGCAACGGAGCTGGTGCAACAGACAGATCGGATGGTTTCTTTTCCGATTCAAAATACTTTCCTTCGACTTCTTCCAATTTCTGCTGAAGTTTTCCAGATGTAATATTTTTTACTTTCTTGATTCCAAAGTATGCGAGCAATCCGAGAACGAGGAGCAGCAATAAGGAAAAGCCGATCTTCAGCGTTGAGCCGAGACTGACACCACCGGCATTATCCGATGGTTCACTGGAGACAGAACTGGAACTGGCTTGTGCACCTTGAACGGTGACTTGTGTCGTGCCGCCATAGATGACAGTTCCATTTTGGATATCGCGTAATGCAACAGTCGCGGTATACACGCCTGGTTCGGCATATGTGTGGACCGGACTCTCAAGCAAGCTTCTGCGATGATCACCGAAGTCCCATTCATACACGACGGGACGACCACTGAAGAGCTGTGGATTCACATCCGCAGAGAATCGCACGATCAATCCATTCACATCAGCATTCACCGGAACAGAACCGCCTTGTGGAACAGATGTTCCATTCGACGTTCGACCTGTGAAGTTGATGCTGTACTGATCTGATGTTTGATTCTGTCCGGCAAATGCGAGGCTGATCACGCGTGGTGTTGCGGACGGCAAGAAGTAGTAATACAGCGGTCCGCCGATTTGTTCGCTTGATGCTCCAGCATTATCGGCATCATTGAGCGGATTGCCGTCACCATCAGCATCGATGCTGCCATTGATATCGAACGTAAAGCGCGTCACGCCAACCGAAGCAGATGCATCGATCTTTACGAGTCCACCAGTCGGGTCGATCGAAATTGTTTTCGAAGAATCAGCAGGTGGATCGAACGTAATGTTTGTCGTCATGATGCTGCCCGAACCAAGGAACGGAAGCGGAACGATTCCGACGATATCCGTGATTTCAATCGCAAAAGAGTGAAATTCATTTTTCAAATTATCTTCGCTCGCGATGCTGACATCGAGAGTGTAATTTCCCGGAGTTGTCTGACGTGTTTGGAAAAATGTTGTCTGCTGTGCCGTGACGAATTCGCGGTCCTTCGTAAGAACCCAGCTGAACTTTGCATTTGGAATCGTTGTATCAACTCCCATCTCGAGTGTTGTGCCACTGACAATGGAAAGACGCTTATCAGCCGATTGACCAGATGCACTATTCACAAGGAACAGTGCAAGCAGGAACGTAGCCGCGAGCCCTAGCTGAGAAGCAAAACGCATGGTTTATCCGAAGAAGTTGAGGAACACGAGAACGATGGCGCGCGAGAAGAGAATAATCAAAATACCGATGACGACATACAAAATAATGTTCTTTGCTTTTTCTTTGGATGAGTCGCTGCCCATACCCGTAATCAAGTACACACCAGCGATGATGATCGCAAGCACAGCGAGAATAAGAACCACGCTGAGAATGAAGTTGATGACACGCAGAATAAGTTCCGTGAGACTAATATCACGTGGCACATCGAATGGCGCATTGGTTCCGTCTTGCAGGTTGCCATCAAAACATGGCTGTGTTGTGCACGGCGTCGTGATAATCACTTGTGCGTCGAGCGTTGAACCAATCATGGTTCCGGCGACGACAGCAAGGATTGCGAGGGCTGTAAATTTGAGAGTGGTGAGGTGTTTTTGCATTTCTCTTCATTATAGCAGAAATCATGCTTTTCAGCTAGCCTGCATTTATGCTTCCAAACGCTATCCCAAAGCTTCTAAAAGCCGCAAAGGCACCGGCTTTTCTGATCACGAATCCGGTCAACATTCGCTATGTGACTGGTGCTGAGGTTTCTGTTGGCGCAGTCCTGCTGGCAGGAAAGACGGCTACGCTGTTTGTAGATAGCCGTTATACCGAAAAAGCAGCCTCTCAAATCTATCGACATATTCGTCTTCGCACTCCGGAAGAACTCTCAAAAACACTCGAAAAAACACGCCGTGTTGCCTTTGAAGGGGATTTCGTCACATGTGCAACGCATAGCAAGTGGCAGCAGAAATTTAAGAATACAAAATTTGTTCAGAAGGACTGGATGATCGAAGATATTCGTCGGTCCAAAACAGAATCGGAACGAAAGGCGATCCGTACCGCATGTACGATCACAAAAAAGATTCTGGCCGGTATGCCAACGCTGCTGAAAAAAGGTTTCACCGAACGTGAACTCGCAGTTGAGATCGAACGAATCGCGCGAAAGATGGGCGCCGAAGGAATGGCTTTCGATTCCATTGTTGCATTTGGCGAGCACACCTCACGTCCGCACCACAGCCCGACCGATCGACGACTCAAGAAAACAGACATCGTGCAGATCGATATGGGCGTGAAAGTTGATGGATATTGCAGTGATTACAGTCGCGTGTACTTTGTATCAGCTCCAACATCGGAACAGCGCAAAGCCTACCGAGCCCTGACGAAAGCCAAAAAAATGGCAGAACGCGCGATGAAACCCGGGATCACCAATCGTGAGCTTGATGCAATCGCACGATCTTCACTGAAGGCAGCGGGATACGACAAAGAATTCTCACATTCCTTGGGACATGGGGTGGGCTTAGAAATTCACGAAGGTATCAATCTTTCCGGCAAGGCTCCGATCAAGAAGCTTTTGAAGCATGAAGTCATCACGATCGAACCGGGGCTCTACTTCCCTGGAAAATGGGGTATGCGCCTCGAAGATACGCATATCATTTAGCGCTGGCGAGAAAAGCCAATTTCTGCTATACTGAGGAGTGATGAAAGATATATTGATTGCCGAAGACGACCCAGTGCTGCGCGAGGTGTACCTCCGCAAGTTCGGTGGCTCGTACGCAATTCGCACCGCTGCAAACGGTGAAGAAGTGCTTTCGCTGATCTCACAGAAAGCTCCGGACATCCTCTTGCTCGATATCAACATGCCGATCCTCGACGGATTCGGCGTACTTGAAAAATTGCCAAAGGAGAAGCGCACATTCCCGATCATCATTCTTACGAACTTCGAAGATCAACAGAACCGTCGCAAAGGCGAACAGTTCGGCGTGAATGATTACTTCGTAAAGAAAGAAATGACAATCAAGTCATTGTACGACATGGTCGACGGTCACCTGAACGGTGGGACATCCGCCGCAGCTCCACAATAGTCGCGAAAAGAGTTTGCATTCCAGCAGAGATTCGTAGAATGGAAGGATACTTTCCCCATATCTACGTATGCCTACTGCAGATGAACTGGAACGTCAGGCCAAAGTGAAACAGGATCAAGCAGCTGCCGCCGAACGCGCTGCGAAGGAAGCAGAAGATCGTGCACGTGATGCCCTTGAAACACAGAAACGTTTAGAACAAGAGCGCGCCTCCAAGGAGAAGGAACGCTCTGATCAAACAGTGAAAGAATTACAGTCGAAGATCGATCAATTGAAGAAGTAGGGGATTATTCACCTACAACAACGATCGCTTTTCGTCCGCGCGTGATCGTTTCTTTCTCACCGGTCCAGTCATGAATCGAATTCATGATTGTGGTCACGCTGTAGCGATACTTGTCGCCGCGGCGTGTTCCAACGTCGTTCGTGATAAAGCCCTGAGCGTCATATCCCACGATGACAAGCATGTGGTACGGAGGTCCGTCACCGCTGAAGTAAGGGTTCCCTAGCATTTGTCCTGCGGCAGGAATGATGACGGGATGACCGTTTGCGATCAGCGCTTTGATATTTTGTTCCGTCACATCTTTGTCGGCATACACGATGGCTGAACGTTTCAAATATTTTCGTGCGACTTCAGCGACTTGATCTGCATTGATATCCCATTCATATCCGTTTTGCGTCTGCCATTCAATCATCGCATACAAATCTTTTTCTGCTTGTGCAGCAGATGGCATTGCCTGTTTGCTCAAATACTTTTCCACGTTATAGAGCGATGCTTCTTCACAGGCTTCATTCAATGCATCGGTCCAATCGGCCGTTGGAGCTTGTGCCATGAAAGGAACGTTGATTGTAAACTTGGCAGGAATGGCAGTGACATCGATGTTTGCGAGCGGATCGAAATCGCCAGTTTGCACCGGAGTAGAAGAGGCCGGTACAGGTGCTACAGAAGATGCAACTGATGCAGCAGCGGAAGATGCCTGAACGGAAGATGACGAGGATGAGCTTGAATTATCATCTATTGTATCGGCGTTTGCACAACCGCTGAGGAGCAGCGATACACCGAGAACCAAGAAAATGCGACGCATAAGAAGAGGAGTGGAATGAATATGAAAGTCTACTCTCATGATCTTTCTTTTCAAAATCTTCCGCCGAAGAAAATCCAAAGCAAATGCTTCCCAAAACTGCTTTTTTGCATATCATGGACAGATGCTCCTCAAAGCTCCTCATTATTCTTCATCGGCTGCTTTTGTTGTTTGTCTCTTTCTTGTTGGATGTAATGCATTTGGACGAGGTCCACTTCACAATGCATACAATCGTCCCACTCCATTGCATTTCGGTTTGTATGTCACATCTGACCCGAAACATAATCCCATTGATCCGCCGGAACGCTTTGCTGGATATCATGCAGGACTCGATTTCGAAATCGATCCATCGGAAAAAGATGTTGATGTGCCGGTCTATGCTATTTGTGAGGGCACCGTCATTTTTAGTGGTTTTGCACAAGGGTATGGCGGACTTCTGATTCATCGTTGCAAGTTTCAGGAACAAGATGTCACCGTTCTCTATGGCCATCTCAAAGTTGAAGGATTACCGGAGATTGCATCAACGGTGCATCCGGGAGATCAGATTGGCGTCTTGGGTGCGGACAGAAGTAGAGATACTGACGGCAATCGAAAACACTTACACTTCGCGATCCATAAAGGACGCCAAGAGGTCATGCTTGGATACGTTCAAACACCTGAAGAGCTCGATCAATTTCTGGATCCAAGCGTCGTTCTCACGGGCAGTGAACCGAACGGTCCAGTGAAGTATGAGGATCCTGTTGTTAGTGAATAAGTATTTCATTCGATTTGAATCGAATGGTGCCGAGGGTGGGAATTGAACCCACACATCCGATATGGATAAGGGATTTTAAGTCCCTCGCGTCTACCATTTCGCCACCTCGGCACGAGTATTTTCGGTTCAAAAAGATCGATTTCTCTGCTATAATACTAGGAAAATGAAATACACACATCTGTCGTTTTTTCCGCGGTTTCTGCGCGGTGGCAAGGGCGCAAAAGCAGTGCATGATCTCGGGATCACACTCGCATTCGGATCGGTGCTGTTCAACGGTACC
>JALHMU010000034.1 GCA_022843885.1 Candidatus Peribacteraceae bacterium
CGACGCTCCAGTCAAATACTTCCTCGATTCGTTTTCGTGCGGCATGACTCATGTGCTGTCGAGCTGTGTGATCAACGATCATATGTCGAAGTGATTGAATCAATTCACTGCGCTTTCCCGGATGGAATAGTTCTCCGGCTTTGCCGTGATCGAGCAGGAATGTATTCCCGCCGACGCGACTCGCAATGCAGGCACATCCGCTCGCCATGGCTTCCATAAGCGCATTGCTCAGCCCTTCCGAATAGCTTGGCAGCACGAAAATATCGGTCTTCGCGAGAATATCTGCAATGTCGTGGCGTAATCCGGTAAATGTAATGACATGTTTGTAGCGTCGCACGAGCGGATGATCGGGCGCATGAAATCCAACGACTTGAAATGTGACGTGTGGCAAAAAACGTTTGAGAGCTTCTGCTGCGAACGCAAAATCATCGACGCCTTTTACTGATTCTAATCGTCCGACGTAACTCACGACCGGATACTGCGGATCTTTCGGGGCGGAATGAAAACGAGACACATCAAGACCAGTCGGAATGACCTGACTACGATGTTGAATACCAAGACCTTTCAGCACAGCTGTTGGCTGCGGATGAAAGAAGACAACTTCTGATGCGCGGCGGATGATCTTTGTGCCGAGCGTATGTGCGTACAGAAAGGCACCAAGCCGAGGGAGCCACCCGCGTGGCCACCACGTCATACCGACAAGTGCATCGGTCAAGAGAAGCACCTTGAAGCCATCGTTGCGAAGCTTCAGTAATGCGAATGAGCTCCAGAACAACACCTTATTGACGATAATGAGATCTGGACTGAGCGTGCGTGCGAGATTGAGTGCATGCGTGGAAAAACCCCGTGCGATTCCGTAGTTCCAAGGATCTGGGAGAAAAAAATCTTTGCGTGTGTGGACAATCAATGTTTCCGACAAATGTTTCACTTCGGTCTTCTCCCCCATGCACAACACTTCCACGCGATAGCCCATGCGCTGCCACAATTCCGCAAGCTTCACAGAACTGACCATCCAACGATGTTCTTCTTTCCAATACGGGCTGATGAGCAGAATGGTCTGCCTTGAATGGTGCGGATGCGCCATAGGTTAGCGATCGTCACGCTGATCTTTGAGGTCCGCGTTGCGAAGCGCATCGTTTCTGACGATCTTCGTGAGACGTTGGGACAGCTCTTCGATACGGACGACCAGATAGAAAACGATAAAGAATAGAACGCCGACGGCAGTCACCGTGACGGCAGTTTCATTACGCTTGATGCCCGTCAGTTCACTCAGATATCGAAGTTCCGCGGGAAACATGGAAAGATACCCGACCGCTCCCCAGAAAATCGTCCAGAGTACACCCTCCCAAATGGTTTTGCGCTGGCGCATAACGAGACTCCACGCATACGCAATCAGGAGCAGCGAGATAGCCGGAACAACGATTTGATAAGGTGTGAGGGTCATCGTAGGAAGGATCGTAGCAGAATTTTGGCCGCAGTACGTACCCCGTTTGCAAAGGATTGGCCTTTTGCGAGGGTATATTCGGAATAAATGACCTTCGTCGGAATAGCCACGATCTTCCAGCGGAAACGCGCAGCCTCGCGGATGATCTCGGTGCAGAATTCGAAACCTGACATTTTGAGGTTCACTTCTTTTAAGGCCGTCGGCCCAAATGCTTTAAATCCACACTGACTGTCGGCGAGGAAAATACCCGTCGCTACGAATGTCAGGAGATTGCCGACTGCATTGAACGCACGACGAATAAGTGGGATGACATTCTTCTGTCCGAAACGATTTGCGATGGCGAGATCTGCGCCGCCGCGAATGGCATCGATCAGTCTGGGAATATCGGTTGGATCATGTTGGCCATCGGCATCGATGGTAATCACGACATCAAACCCACGCTGCCTGGCAGCTTCAATGCCAGTCATTGTCGCAGCTCCTGCGCCACAGTTTTCTGCATGTGACAACACGCTCGCACCTGCATCGCGCGCGACATCAGCCGTTCCGTCGCGAGAACCATCATCGACCACGATCACCTCATCCACTTGTGGCTTCACGGCTTTTATGACGTCAGCAACGCGCTTCGCTTCATTGTATGCCGGAATGACTGCCGCGGTTCGCATCGCTTACGGAATGACGATGTAGACGATGCCGTTCGTAGGATTGTTTACTTGTAACTGCAATCCGCTGACCGGATCATTCGCGTAATTCAGGAACGCTTGCACTTTCTGATGCAACGGACCGTTTGGATCTTGTTCGATCGTCGCAGTGTTCGTATCGAAGATGATGCTATTGAAGCCCAGCGCCTTCAAGCGGCGTGTTGTGAGTGCATGATCACGCTCCTGGTTCACGCAGTTGAAGAATTGCACTTGGTTATCCGCGAGTGGGAGAATTTCGATATTCTTCGGGATGAAGTACGGAATGAACGTTCCCATGCGATATGTATACGGACGATTCGGAACCGTTTCATGACGTTCAACGACGCTGTCACGAATATTGTCGTAATCAGGAATCGTGATTTCGCGGATTGCAGACGCTGTCACTTTCCCGAGTGGGTATTCAAACAAGTTGCGCTGAATGTCGAACTGCCACATGCGGTTGATACCTGCGATGAGAAGTCCCGCAATGATACAAATCATCATCACGGTGCGCGACATTTTATCCGGTGCCTTTTTGTAGAGCGCTTCGAGTCCGATTGCGAGGCCAAAGAACATTGCGATGCCGTACCACATGATACCGTTCGCGGTGAATGCCCATTGCATCAGGAACACCATCGTTCCGGCAAAGAGATAGCGCAGCCAACGTCCTTCTTTCGTCCAGAAGTATGGAAGCAAGAGGAGCAACGGGAAGAGCATCAACGTCGGAATCAACGTGACGTAATATCCGGCGGAATCCAGGTTCATCGTGGCACGCCATGGCAAGGTGAGGTAGTGACTCCAGCCTTCACGGAAGCCCCAATAACGATCCAGTTCTTCTGCACGTGCGGATGTTTTGCATGCTGCATGTTCAGGGTCGAGTTTCAGATCAGCTGGCAAGTATCTGATCTTGTCTTCGCTCACAGGAAGTTCCTCTGGAACGTCTTCTTGCTGGAGGTATGTGATGTACGGCGCCAAATTATTTTCATGTCCGAGAATGCTTCCCACATTGATCGCACCATTGCTGAAAGCGTTGTGTGCCATCCAAGGAGCCGCTGCTACAACAAAACCAAGTCCGAAGAATCCGACTGACCAGCCAAATTCTTTCAGCAAGCTGACCTTTTGACGCAATGACCATGCAAACAATGCAGCGCCCAGTGCGAGCAGTGTGAACATCGACACAAGCTGCACGCTGTTCGGCTGGAATGGCAACACGTATCCAACTTTCTTTGCGATTTCATAGACGTTGAATGGTGCGAACTTACTCAAGAGCGCGAAGCCGGCAAATGTCGCAGCGAGGAATCCGAACCGTCCGAAGTACGCGCCAGTGAGCACCGAACCAATCATGAGCAGTGCCAACACAGCAGTCGGTTTGATGGCGAAAGAGAAGCTGATCAGCAATCCTGCGATGAAGAGCAATGTTTTGTTTCCGCGTTCCGTCGAATGTTCTCGGGACAATCCTGGCGTACCGAACAGATAGACGAATACGGCGAGGATCGCGAGTGCTGATGTGAAATACGAAGCGTTATCGATCTTCATATCCGCAAACGAGAAGTGTCCCGTCATTGGCAGGAAGTAGTACAACATCGCAGCGAGAACACCTGCACGACGACCGAGGAAAATACGTGCGAATGCGTACGTCGCAAGAACGGTGACGAGACCGGCTGACCAGTTGATGATCATCGCGAATGTCGAGCCGACAATACTTTCGAGTCCGAACATGCCATACGCCATCGCGGACAAATATTCCCACTGGAAGGTGGAGAAGATCGGAACGTACATGCCGTAGCTGGCGAGGAGTCGTGGGCGGTTCAAGTAGCTTCCAAGATCATCCCAACCGATCGGGAATGGGCGGACGACGTTCAAGAAGTTCAATGCCAAGTAGCTGACGAGCAACCAAACCAAGAGCGTCCACAAATGATGATGCTCATCATCCATATGTAGCTTGGTGTGCCACGAAGATTTGATCCAGTACCACGATTGTGGGAACGCGATCAGTGGGAATCCGAAGAAGAGTGGCAGGAGAATGGCAGATTTTAAAAGTCCTAAAATGGAAACGAGCCAGAGCAGTGCGACCCAGAAGAGCGATCCAATTCCCAGTGAGAACACAAGTTCGAGCAATGGCGAAGGATGACGGTACTTCATGGCGCGAAGTAAGAATCGTCCCGCTGCCAAGAAGTTGAGCATCAAGAGAAGAATCAGTGCGAACTGTGCGCCGACACGCGTGAATAGGCTGGCCTGCATACAGAAGCCAGAGAGCGTGTAGACCTTTGCGCCGCTCTGCGTTGTGACTGGCGCAGGTTTGCCGTCCGGTCCGGCCATCATGAATTCACGAAGACATCCTCCATCAAGGAGCTCGCGATAGTTTGCTTGTAATTCATTGAGCGCCTGCTCACCGATAGATGGATAGATCGCGCGAGTCGGTTCGTAGAAACGCGTGAACGGTTGCGCATTCTCGCCTGAGCCGGTCGATCCGAATGACAATGTCGTTGCGATCAGCCACACTGAAAAAATAAATAATCCAATCAGGTGCAATGGACGTGCCGTAAATGGCAATGCAAAACGTCCCGTGCGGAATCCTTGTACAAGCAACACCGCTCCATAAACGAGTAAGGAGAGCAATACATACGGAACAAGCGGCCCGACCATCGTGAAGAATCCTCCCAAGAACGGGAAGAAGAGTTGAACACCACGACAGACGAACGTCGGTGCGTTCGTTTGCGTTCCGCACGTCTCTGCCACGGCCTGCGCACTTTCGCTGTCGAGATAAATGAGTCCATGGACCGGCACTCCGAGGTAGTACAAGTATGTGTAGAGTCCCCATATGATCAGAAGAACAAACAGGGCAATACTCATGTTACGAATGGTGCGCGCGTCCATGTGGTGTGTAGGAAAAAAACAGGAGATTCAAGAAAGAAGCGTTCTCTGTGATTCTTGCATCATATAGAATATATCCCCATGCATTACGATGTGGAAGCCGTTCGGCGTCAATTTCCGATCCTCTCGGGAGGCATCTGCTACCTGGATTCGGCTGCAACAAGCCAGAAGCCGAACATTGTCCTGCGCGCGATGGATACCTTTTATACCTCGCAAAATGCCAACATTAACCGTGGTGTACATGCCTTGGCGGAGGCTGCGACTGTCGCATTTGAGGATGCACGCAAGACGGTGCAGCGTTTTCTGGGTGCGAAACATGCGCACGAAATCATCTTCACACGCAACGCGACCGAAGCGATCAATCTTGTGGCAAAAACATTCGGTCGGTCACTCGCGCAGAAGGATCGCATCGCACTGACATTACTCGAACATCACAGCAATATCGTGCCGTGGTTGCAGTTGAAAGAAGAAAAAAATATCACGATCGATTGGATCGGACTTGAGACCGATGGATCATTGAATGAATCATCGATTGCCGACGTTCTTTCCAAAAAACCGAAGCTGCTCGCCATCACCGGTGTGAGTAACGTGCTTGGTACAAAAATTCCTTTGAAAGAGATCATCAAGAAAGCACATGCGAACGGAACATTGGTCTTGGTTGATGCAGCACAAATGGCAGCACATGAGAAGATAGATGTACAAGATCTGGATTGTGATTTCCTCGCATTCTCAGGCCATAAAGTCTATGGACCGACCGGTATCGGAGTGTTGTACGGCAAGGAAAAACTCCTGAACGATTTGCCGACATTCCTCGGTGGCGGCGACATGATTCAGACGGTAACGACCGACGGATTTACGGCTGCCGAACTTCCACGAAAATTCGAAGCGGGAACACCAGCAATTGCAGAAGCAGTTGGACTCAAAAGCGCGATTGAATGGATCGATAGTCTTGGCATCGCTGCAATTGCCGAACATGAAGAACATTTGCTCGCACACGCGCTCGAAAAATTGCAAACGATCAAAGAAGTAAAAGTGCTTGGACCGAAAGATGCGAAAAAAATTGCAAGCTGCATCTCGTTCACCGTCGATGGTATCCATCCGCATGATCTGACGCAGATCTTGAGTGAAAAAGGTGTGTACCTGCGTGCCGGACATCACTGCACACAGCCGCTCCATAACCATCTGGGAGTGGTTGCAACGTCTCGTATCTCAGTTGCAGCCTATAACACGATTGAAGAAATTGATCGCTTTGCGACGGAAATTTCACATGCAATTTCTGCCTGGAAAAAATAATCATGGACCTCTACGCCGAGAATATTCTCGATCACTATCGGCATCCGCGACATAAAAGTGTTCTGAAGAATCCGACTGTCACACACAAAGAAGAAAATGTGAGCTGCGGCGATACAGTCGAACTCTCACTTTCGATGAAAGATGCAAAAATTCTGGAGATCGGATGGAGCGGTGAAGGCTGCGCGATCAGCCAAGCGGCGATGTCGATGTTGTCAGAAGAATTGATCGGAAAAACAACGGATGAAGCTTTATCAATTGCAACGGATCATATTCACGAACTTCTTGGCGTACCGGTCGGACCACGCCGCACAAAGTGCGCGCTGCTTTGTCTGCATACACTGAAGAACACGCTCCGTGCAGCAAAAAATGAGCCAGTGCAGAGCTGGACCGAAACGGTTGGGGAACAATAATGGAGCCGCCCACGGGAATTGAACCCGTGACCCCCTCCTTACCATGGAGGTGCTCTACCACTGAGCTAGGGCGGCATGGAGCGAAAGTGTAGAAGAAAAGCGCCTGCTTGGCTATGTACTCATAGTGCTACATACTTCTCACACAATGAAACTGAAAGATTTTTTCATCGGGCGAGCGGTTGTGTTCACACTCATTTGCGCGTGCCTCTTGATCGCATGGCTTGTGAGCCAATATTAGACCTGAACCAAGCCGTGCTTCACGTGCATTCTCGACTTCATGTAGAAGTACCCGATTGTTCCAAATGTCACGATCGGTGAGACCCATTGTGGAACATGAATACCGAAGCTGTCGGCCAACATGATGAGACCAAGGAACAGGATGGAATACATCGCGCCGTTTTTCAGGAACACGTATTTCTTCACGCGTTCGATGTTGCTGATCGTAAGTGCGCGGACTACATATGCGCCGAGACCATTCCCTAAGAGAATCAATGGAACTGAGAGTGTAAATGCGAACGCGCCGAGCACGCCGTCAATCGAAAACGTTGCATCGATCACTTCCAAATATAGAATTTTACTGACATCGGACATATGCCCATGCATCAGTTCTTTTTCGCTCTGTTCTGCGTTTTGCTTGAAACCATGAGTGATGAAAAATGCCGTCGAACCGACAACCGCACCGAGTGCCATGATCGGATTGATCTGCAATGCTTCCCAGACGATCGTACAGAGCACGACTGAAACAACCGCATAGAACCAGACACCTTGACGAATGAAAAATTTCTCTCCTGGAAGTCCGAATGATTTCGGTTCCAAGAAGAGCCAGTGGAAAAACAGGAAGATCAAAAATGTTCCACCACCGATCAGAAGGAGTGGTTTGGAATGTTCGATTGCTTCCACGACAGCCGGATCGCTGCTGAATGTTGCTGTGAAAACTTCGATCGGTCCAAGTGATGGCAGTGTGGCCCACACAATCACAAATGGCAGGACACCGCGAACAATCACAACCGCAAACAAGATGCCCCATAATAAGAACCATTTTCGACCTTTTGGGGACATCGTGGAAATGACTTCGGCATTGATAATAGCGTTATCAACGCTGCTGATCGTCTCGAATACACACAAACCAAGCACGGTGAGAATCATTCCAAAAATTTCCATGGCGGAAGTGTACAACAAAGTCCGCAGAGTTTTAGGTTCTTTTTACAATACCGTCGACAATAAAAATTGCATGAAGGTCAGAATGGGGGTCATGACGAGATAGATCCATCCGCGAAGAAGTGGAAATGCAAAGACTCGTTCGGCGACGAGCAGGCCGAGCAGAATCCACGGACCATTGCGCATGAATGTCTCATAGATGTCATCAAACTTCAGTGGAATAAATGGCAAAAGAATTTTTGATCCGTCGAGTGGTGCAATCGGAAGGAGGTTGAATGCCATGAGTCCTAGATTCAGAAAGAGCGAATCCATCAATAACTCATTAAAGAAGGATGCGACGCCCATACCTGCGCCTGTCGTAAGCAAAGCTTCGGGAGTATTTTGAAATGTTGCCGGAAAGAACGCGGCAAGGAGTGCGAATGCAATGATCGCAAGAATGAGATTACTGGCGGGACCGGCCAATGCGACAAATGCCGTGTCGCGTTTGTAATGTTTGAAATATCGTGGATCGATCGGAACTGGTTTGCCCCAGCCGAAACCAGCAAAAAGAAACATCAATGTGCCGATCGGATCCAAGTGTGCGATCGGATTGAGCGTGAGTCGTCCTTCATGCTTCGCAGTTGGATCACCTAAAAGGTTTGCGACAAATCCGTGTGCCCACTCGTGAACCGAGAGTGCGACCAAAATCGAGATGATGAACGGGGGCGTGAGAAACTCCATGAGAACTAGGATAGTGAATCCGGAATCGGGGCGATAGGAAACATTTCAGATTCCTGATTTGAGGGGAAAACGGCTATTGACGGCGAAAAAATGAGCAGTTACTCTATGCGTCCACATGGCCCGAAGATGCGACATGACCGGCAAATCGAACTCGACGGGAAACCGCCGCAGCCACTCGTTGCGCGCTACACGACGTGTTTTTAAAGCCAACATTCAAAAGAAGCGTGTCTTCGACCCAGCGACGGGTTCGTACCGCACGATGAAGGTCTCTACAGCGTATCTGCGCACGCTGGCAAAGCGTCTGCGTGAAGGTCGCACGGCCTAACCTTTCACCGGACGAAAGATCTTGCTAGGCTGGAAGCTACACTTCCCTTCTTTCATATGATTCTTCATTTCTTGAAGAAATATCACAACGTCGGTCTGACGGCTTTGCGTATTGCCGTTGCCGCTTCTTTTATCATTCACGGATACCAGAAATTTG
>JALHMU010000035.1 GCA_022843885.1 Candidatus Peribacteraceae bacterium
TTGCCACATGTCACGTTTCAAGTCGTCGGATTTCATGCTCCTGATCATCCGCTCGTGCGACGCTACAAACATGTCATTACATTTACCGGATTGCGCCATGATATTGCAGATATTCTCGCGAAGACCGATATTTTCGTACTCCCAAGCTATTCGGAAGGCCTGAGTAATGCGCTTATGGAAGCCATGGCGAGCGGGTGTGCCTGCATTGCGAGTCGTGTCGGCGGGAATACATTCTTACTGGATCACGGCAAAGCCGGAGAACTGTTCCACCCTGGAAAGCGCAGTGAATTGATTCAATCACTTCGACATATGATCGTTGATCACACAGCTCGACAGCACATGAGTCATGCCGCACGAAAACGAATCGAGGAAGTATTTGACTGGAGCGTCGTGGAAGAGAAATATGCATCTCTCTTTGCACGTTTCACGCAATGAATTCTCCTTCATCCTCGCGGGCTCAGATTGTCATTCTTTCGGCGTTCTTTCGACCGTTTCGCAGTGGTGCGGAAGCGATGGTCGAGGAAGTCGCATTGCGACTGAAAGATGCATACGACATCACGATCGTCACGGCTCGACTGTCATCGAAGTTGCCACGTACCGAGATTCTTTCTGACCGCATTACCATTCGCAGAGTCGGTCTCGGAAGAAGTATCGATAAGTGGCTTTTTCCGCTTCTAGGAGCCATTGCTGTTATGCGACGGAAGCCAAAGATCGTGCATGCAGTGCTTGAATCCTATGCCGGTTTGGCACTCGTCATGTGTCGATTTCTTTCGCCTACATCCAAAAGAATTTTGACATTGCAAAGCACAAATACATCAATGTTTTTGAAGCGCATGCACCGCACTGCTGACGTTATCACGGCGATCAGTTCCTATCTCATCCTCCGCGCCAAAGAATATGGTCGCAGCGATGTGATTTATATTCCAAACGGTATCGCTTTGGAAGATATTCGTCATGCACTGACGCGATATCCGCGCGAACATGGTCGCATTCTGTTCGTTGGGAGATTGGAACCAATGAAAGGTGTCGATACGTTGCTCGAAGCATTCGCCATGCTCCAGGATTTGCCCGTCACGCTCATGATTGTTGGCGACGGGTCGGAGCGTGCGCGTCTGGAAGCACTTACAGAAGAATTACGCATCGCCGATCGCGTGAGTTTCCAGGGGTTCATCGAAACACCAAGGATCTACGACATCTATGCGCAGGCGGAAGTCTTCGCAGGACTGTCCCGCAGCGAAGCATTGGGCAATGTGTTCCTGGAAGCGCAGGCAGCGCAACTTGCCGTCGTCGCTACGTCGGTCGGAGGCATTCCGGAAATCGTCAAAGACAAGGAGACGGGTTTACTTGTACGTGCCGATGATCCGAAAGCTGCGGCAGCGGCACTCCGCCAACTGTTTGAAGATACCATCCTGCGTCAGCGACTTGTGGAAGCAGCGCAAACACGTCTGCCTGAGTTCGACTGGAATGCGATCGCAGCACGCTACGACAGCGTCTACAAAAAAATCATTTAAGCCGGTCGCACTGCCAGTGCTCCAATATGTTCGACGCAGGCTTCCAGTTTGTCATTCACGACCAAGTGATCGAACAAATGTGGATGTGCATCGAATGCATCCAGATCGTACGTCGCCACTTTGAGACGTTCCTGAATTTGCGCTTCGGTATCGCGACCGCGGATGCGCAATCGGTGTAGCAAGTTACTGATCATGCGACGACGACTCTTTCCTGGAGGGAGAAGTCCACAGCTCAAGATCGCACGGCGACCGAGCGATTCAGAAAGTCCTTTTAAAAGATGAATGTCCGTCACCACGAGCGGAAGCCGACCTGACTTCCAAATCTTCTCAATATCATCACGGCAGTAGCCGTAATATCGTTCTTCAGAGTTCGATTCCATGTGTGTGTATGCGATCATCTTCTTCGATTCGATCATTCGATCAAATTCCTGTTTCGTCACATACGTATATGGTTCTACTTCATTCTTCTTAGGTTGGCGCGTGGTGTAGATCGGGACTTGATCCGCATACGAAGACATCAACGATGTCAGCATGCGCGTAATAGTCGTTTTGCCGACGCCTGATGGACCAGTGAGAGCCAGCACGTACTGCTGAATGTGGAGCTTCACTTCTGGTGCCGTTTCAACAACTTCGTACTTGTAGCCGTTCACAAACAAACCATTCTCCAATGTGCGAATGCGACGCAATCGTGGCACAACATGCGCGCCAATTGTTGGAATGTAACCATCGTGTGTGAGTTGCGCATGCACGCGTGACCCATCTTCCAATTGAATGAGTCCAACGGAATATGGTTCGGATCCAAAGCCATGCGGAGGATTATGAATTGTCGTGAAGCTGAGCAGCGTGCCAGGTGTCGCTGGTTGCTCTTTGATCTTCTTCAGCCGACGATGCAGTTCTGGTGCAGAATTAGGCATGTTCAAGGAGATGAATAGCGCAGGTGGCGCCGATACCACCGATGTTATGTGCAAGCGCACGGCGGCAGTTTGGTACTTGGTTTGGCGCGCGGTTTGTCAGTTGTTTGTAGCAATCCAAAATCTGTTTTACACCTGTGGCACCGATCGGATGACCGCAGGCTTTTAAGCCTCCGCTCATGTTGATCGGCAGCTCACCATTTGCGTGCGTTTGGTTGTTCTTATAGAAACGGACGCCTTGTCCTTCTTCCGCGAAGCCCATGTCTTCCAAATGCAGGATCGCTGCAATCGAGAAACAGTCGTGGAGTTCCATGCAATCAATATCGTTTCGATTCCACCCTGCTTCTTTCAAGGCATTCTGAAATGCTGTGCGCGTGCTCAAGAAGGATGTCATCGAGGTGCGATCAGCCAAGCTCACATGATCCGTTGCGACTTGTGAGGCACTGATCTGCACGTCGGACGGATTGGTTGAAAGAATAATCGCGGCAGCTCCGTCAGAGATCGGGGAGCAATCGAGCAAGCGTAATGGATCGGCAACGGGCGCACTTTTCGAGATCACATCACGTGGAATGCTCTTCTTAAACTGTGCGTATGGGTTCTTCACCGCAGCTTCGTGATGTGCAGCAGAGACCGAGCTCAGATCATCACGTGTCAAACCGTAGTCATACATGTAGCGATTCGCGATCAGTCCGAAGATGCCCGGGAAGGTGAGTCCCGCGACGGTGTCGCGATCACTGTTGCCCGCATTCATGATGGCTGATGTCACAAGATCATTCGGTGCGTCGGTCAGTTTCTCCGCACCGATCACGAGGACATTCTCGGCTTTGCCACTTTCAAGGAGTGCGCAGGCCGTGTGTACCGCAACACCTCCTGATGCGCATGCAGCTTCGACACGCAGTGCAGGTGGATGATGTGGCAATCCGCCGCTCACGAGTGCGCCGAGGTGGCCTTGGCCCGAAAGCTCCCCGCCCACCATGTTTCCGATCACAACTGCATCAATATCGGTTGGCAAAATACCGGACGATTCGATCGCTCCGGCGACAGCTTCATCGATCAGATCGACGAGGCTTTTATTCCATAACTCACCAAATGATGTTTGCGCTCCACCGAGGACAAAAACCTGTTCACGCATAGGACCAAAGTATTGTAATGAAGGAAGTCCGAAATGGTAGCTTTTAGGGCACGAATTTACAACGTGTCTAGGCTGCGATTGTGAGCTTCTTGTGCTGCAAATACTCCGCGTAGTTTAGCTCTTTCGTGGCTTTGTGCTGCCCTTCCGGGAGTTCTTGGCCATCTTTGAGCATTGTGAAGAGGAAAGCGTCTGAGCCAGCTCCTGATCCGTATGAAATGAGGAGAATGCGCTCATCTTTCTTCGCTTTTTCCAGAACGAATGTAAGTCCGAGTGGTGAACATGCACTGTATGTGTTCCCGATCGTCGGCACGATGAATCCAAGTTGCATTTGTTCCTTCGAAAATCCGAGTCGCTTGGCAGCTTCGGTCGGAAACTTTCCATTTGGCATGTGCAGCACGATGTGATCGATGTCTTTCACATCAATTTTTTCTCGACGGATCATTTCATGCGCGATTGTTTCGACGTGATGAAAGTATGCAGGCTCTCCGGTGAAGCGTCCGGCATGCGATGGAAATTTCTCATCGGCGTTTCGCCAGAAGTCAGGCGTGTCCGTCGTGTACGAAAGTGTTGCATCAATGGAGCAGAGCCCCGGTTGCTTCGGTGTTTTTGCACCGATGATAAAAGCAGCAGCACCCGCGGCAGCACTGTATTCAAGCGCATCGCCCGGCTTTGCCTGCGCCGTATCCGACCCGACGGCGAGACCGAATTTGATCTGCTTCGATGCAGCCATTGCAGAAATAATTTGCATCGCGGCTGTTCCGGCTTTGCAGGCAAATTCCAAATCAGCCGCATGTGCGAATGGATTCACGGACAGTGCATGCACCAGCATCCCACTCGTCGGCTTCACTGCATACGGATGACTTTCCGATCCCACAAAAACCGCTTCGACATCTTTGGCATCAATATCGCTTAACTCCAGTGCAAGCTTCGATGCTTCAAACGCCATCGTGAATGTATCTTCATCCGGTGCGTTGACGGTTTTTTCGATAATGCCGAGCGCACGCGCTTGTTCAGGTCCGCGTTTCCATTCTTTGGCAATCGTTTCCGATTTGATGCGGAAGCGTGGCAGGTATCGGCCGAACGAGTGGATCACGGACTGCATGAGAAATCGCAGAATAGCAGAAATCGAATACTTTTGCCCGATCTATCGCCCTAATGTTGTATGAGCTTTTGTGAGCTGTTGCGCTGAAAGTGCGGCAAGTAGTGATAGTTCACCGGCGAGCACTGTTGCACCCACGATTTCCGCAAGCTGCTGCGACTTTTTCAACTTCGTTGTTTCGTGCAAAATCACATCCAAACAGGCTTTTTGGACGGGTAATGCTGTGCCACCTCCGATGGTGCCAACAAGAATTGCCGGGGAATGGATCGAGATACGAATTCCATCACCTTCTTTGACTATCTGTGTATCGGTCAATGATCCTTCCACGGTGTGCGCTGGGTCTTGACCCGTTGCAAGGTAGAGTGCGGAGATGATATTCGCTGCATGCGCATTGTGACCAAGTGCACCGGCAATCTTTGAACCGAGTTTGATCTTGGCATGGAATGTCTGGAGCAATGTATCAGCGTCAGTCTTCAGTACGGACGACAATGTTTTAGCATCGATCACTGCCGATGCATCGACGGTATACCCGCGGCCATGTTCTTTGGTGTACATACTTGGTTTCTTATCGCTATCGACGTTCGCTGCAACGGAGAGAAATTCCACACCAAGCTCTTTTGCGAGCCATTCACCTGCAGCTTGCGCTGCAATCGTCGTCATATTCATCCCCATCGCAAGATCGGTGTCACAGAAGAGTGTGAGAAAGACAATGTCTTCGGCCGTATCAATCGTAAAAGAGAGAAGTTTCAAATGGCCGCTCGTTGCTTCGGCAATTTTTCTCCACACAGAATGTTTTGCTTCGATCGTCTCTTTCAATTTTTTCGGATCAGTGGAACGCAGTGCAATCGAACGACTCATCCCGTGATACACGGATGTCGTTTTTATTTCTTTCGCGGCTTTGCACCCACGGTTGATACTTGCGACAAGCGCACCTTCCGTCGTCGCGAGCGGTACGAACACCGCTGTTTTCTCATTTGCACTGTTTATCACCGATAACGGACCCGCAAGGCCCAGCGGGAGCGGAACTTGGCCCCACATGTTTTCACAGTTTTTCTCATTTGCAGCACCGATCGTGGCTTTGTTCACGCGAGCAATCGACACATCGATTCCCAATTCTTTTTCTATACGCGCACGTCGTTCCTCACACTGCTCTGCACTCTCGCCGGTGATATTTGTGCGTAGATCCATTACAGAATGTGGGAACCAGGACCGATTTTCGTTTCAAAAATCTGACAATTCTTCTGTGCGTTCGCGTACTCGTGTACCGCTTCTTTCGCATTGTCCGTGCAGATCAAATGCACCGTGGGCCCGGCATCCATCGTGTAGAGCACTTCCATATGTTGCTCGGTTCGAAGTGCGTCCACTTCTTTGATAATGCGATGCGTCTCAGCATTGAGATATTTCAACGGCGGCTTACTTGTTTCCATCACTTTGTGCATGTCCAGACAATCAACTTCGGCAACGCGCTGCAGTTTTTCAAAATCTTTTTGCAGGATGGCATCGATACATTCTTTCGCGCGATTCGGGATTTCTTGCATGCGTTTGCGCCAATGTGGGCTTGTAGAAGCCAATGCATGACCATCAGTTGATCCGACATCTTTCTCATGCGTCGGCGGAATAATGACGATGTCATGCAGATTCCAATGATGCTCATCTGCAATTTGTTCCGCATATCCGTCACCGATCTCTGACCCGGTTGCGACCATCGCGGCAAATCCACCAAAGGTTGAACGACTCGCAGAACCGGAACCTAAACGACTGAGAATACTCACTTCATGTTCCGTAAATTCTTTCACAAATAATCGAGAATATGCACGGCCGATGGCACTGAAGACAGCGGAAGACGATGCAAGTCCGACGGACGGTGGAATATTCGATCGAATACGAAGGAAAACGGCAGGAGGAGCTTTTTCAGTTCCGATTGTTTTCAAATATGTATTCATCAACTCGATGTGCGTGTGAATACGTGCGGTTTCACGTGGCGAGAGAATCTTTTCATTTCCATCGGGCCCGAAACTTTGCACCGACAACATATCAGCAGGTTCGATTTCTACCTGCACCGACGGCTCATTCAGTGTCATGGATATGGAATCGGCAGCAGGCACACGCAAAGAATCATCACGATTACCCCAGTACTTGATCAGCGCGATGTTGGGAGTGGAAACGGCTTTGAGGCTCATAAAGAGTGCACAGGATAATCGACCGAGGCGAGACGAGAAAGGACATCCGTTCCTTTTTGTATTGCAAGCACCATACCTCCTCCTCCGGTTCTGCTGCCCGCTCCGATCACTTTGGCGCTGCAGCCGAGCTGTTCGATTCCCGCGATGAGCTTTTGTACAGGCTCTGGCACGACGCCCAGTGCAACTTGTGCTTTGTGGTGTCTGCGAAATACTTCAAAGGGATCTTTTCCATTCAGAAGATCCTGCGTGCAATGCATGATGGCATGCAGCGGCTCCTCCAATGTATTTTTTTGTTCTTTGATGACGCGTACAAGTTCAGAGGTTGTTTGATCGGGGAGTCCGGTGTCGATCAAAATGGCATTGCGAAGAAATGTGAGATCAAGATCGATGGGATGTGTATCGGTGCCTTCTCTCAACATCGGTTTTTCATTCCATATCACTTCAAAATCCAATCCACTGTTTCCAGGTGTGAGAATATTTTCGATTGCCCGAATATGTTCTTTCGAATTGCAGTCAAAAACCTTTGCAATTGCGATAAGTAGTGCGGTCGAAGAGCCCATCCCTTTGCCAAAAGGCAGCGTTCCTTCGATGCGTAGAGTTCCACCTGGCAATTCTTTTTCCTTTCGTAGTTCTGCAAGAATTTTTTCTACAAATGCACGCCATTCCGGATGTGCAATCGACTGCGACGTCTCCAGTCGAATATCTTTTGTACCATCTGGTTCAAATGTGACATCAATTCCCAGCGTTGAGGGAATCGCGATTCCCGGATAGCCAAACAGAACCGCGTACTCGCCGCTCAGGATAATTTTTCCCGGCGCGAATGCGGATTGCGTCATGTTGCTTGCCGAGAGCGAATGCGAATGTGTTTCAATGCATCTATATCGACTGCTCCGCATGCGACCATCGCGGTTTTTAGCTCTTTTTCAATGCGACTGAAGATATCATCAATGCTGCGTTCATCGGCTTCCATAGCGGCTACAAGCAGTGCGCGTGCCATGCCAGCCAGTGTTCCGCCAAGTGCAATTACTTTTGCAACGTCCAAGCCGTTACGGATACCACCGCTGCCAATGATTGGAAGTTTTGCGTCTCGCAAATCGGAAAGAATCGTCGCGGTCGGCAATCCGAAGTCTTTAAAACTTTCACCTCGGATATCTTTTCCACGTTCACCTTCAATCCAACTCCATGATGTGCCGCCTTGGCCACCACATTCGATCGCATCAACACCGATCGTCTCAAGAATCGTTGCAGATTTTTCATCAATGCCGACACCAACTTCTTTGACGATGATCAATCCGGAATACAATTCCCGAATTTTTTTCAATGCTGTGATGCTGCCTGAAAAATCCCGTTCGCCTTCCGGCTGAATGAGCTCTTGCAGTACGTTTAAGTGCACAACGATGCCATCGGCCTGTAAACGCTCAATCCATTCCAACGTCGCTTCCAACTTGGCAGTATCGCGAATCGTCAGCACACTGATATTGAGAAAGAAGAGCGAATTCGGGAGCAGCTTTTTCATATCGTAATCTTTCGTTACGTCTTCTCCTTTTAACAGCGGACTCATCGACCCCGTACAGAAAGGGATTGATAATTTGTTCGCGCCTTCCGCAAGTTTACGATTGATTCTTTCGGCATCGGTTGCACCCCCCGTCATCGACGAAACGATCAGTGGCATTTTCTGGGTTTTACCTAGGAATTCGGTTGATGTATCAACGGTTTCAAAAGAAAGTTCTGAAAGCGCAAAAGGTTCCAAAACATACTCGTCGAACGTATTGGCATTGCCGACGCTTTTTTCATCGAGTGCCAACTTGATATGCTCGTCTTTGCGGTTTGTCATTGCACCCATCGTACCAGATTTCCGCTATGATGACGTTCCCATGCACATTGCATTCATTCTCGACGGCAACCGGCGGTATGCCAAAAAAATGGGTATTCCCACTTTGGAAGGCCATCGCAAGGGTCTGATCGGCGTGCGCGATCGCATCATCGAAGCATGTTTGGAGAATGATGTGTCTGTTCTCACGCTCTATACGTTCTCGACGGAAAATTGGAAACGTTCGAAGCTGGAAA
>JALHMU010000036.1 GCA_022843885.1 Candidatus Peribacteraceae bacterium
TTTGACTTCGTAGCCTTCATGTCGAAGCTTCATTTCCAAGGCATGCGCAAGTGGCTTCTCATCTTCCACGACAAGAATTTTTTTCACAGCTCCACCGCTCGGGGGAGAAGCGGCTGGTTCGACTGGTTTTGGTGGTTCTGTTGGAGGTGTGTTTTCCGGCATGCTGTAGAGCAAAGGAATCATTTCAGTATAGCAGAAAACGCCCTTCTGTACAAGCCCCGGACCTGCTATGCTCCAGACCCTCATGCAGAAACGCGCGCTCCTCTCCGTTTCGGACAAAACTGGCATTACAGACCTGGCCAAAAAGCTATCCGAACTCGGATACGAAATTTTGTCAACGGGAGGAACGGCTCGAGCCCTAGAGGAAGCCAAAATCAAGACCACGCCGGTTGAAGAAATTACGGGTTTTCCAGAGTGCTTTTCCGGCCGTGTGAAAACGATGCATCCGATGATTACGGGAGGCATTTTGATGAAACGTAATGACAAAGAACATCAGAAACAGGCGAAGGATTTGAAGATAGACCCGATCGATGTCATCGTGATCAACTTGTACCCGTTTGAAGAGACGACGAAGAAAAAAGATGCAACAGAAGCAGATGTCATCGAACAAATCGATATTGGTGGACCGACACTTCTCCGCAGCGCGGCGAAGAATTTCAACGATGTCATCGCGCTGTGCGATCCAGCTGATTACGATCGTGTTCTTGACCTTATCGCGAAAGAAAAAATGACAACCGAAGTGCGAAAAGAACTCGCAACGAAAGTATTTTTGCACACAGCAAAGTACGACGCACTTATTACGGACTATCTTTCCGGCGGCATGAATCACGGTGTGATCATGCATCATGGAACAGCGCTCCGTTATGGGGAAAATCCGCATCAGTGGGGTAAGTTTTTCTTGCTGAATGGAGCGGAAAAAGCATTCACGATGCATCAAGGAAAAGAGTTGAGTTACTTAAACGTTTTAGATGGTGACGGTGCGTGGAATATGGCGATGGAATTTGAAAAACCAACCGCAGTGATGGTGAAACATGCGAATCCATCCGGCATCGCATCCGATGAAAATATCAATGTCGCATTTCAAAAAGCATACGACACCGATCGTCTCTCTGCATTCGGCGTCATCATCGCGATCAACCGCGAATGCACCGAAGAAATCGCGAAAAAAATCATCGATCAAAAAATCTTCACGGAACTCTTGATGGCACCAAGCTTTGAAAAAGGAGCGCTGGAAATCCTTAAGCAGAAGCCAAATATTCGCGTACTGAGTGTTCCTGTAAAAGAACGAAAAGAAGCAATGACGACCTACCGTACCGCAATGGGCGGGATGCTGGTCCAAGATGAAGATATTTCCAATGTGACAGAAAAAGATCTGAAAGTCGTGACCAAGAAAGCGCCGACAAAAGAACAAATTCAAGATCTGCTGTTCGCATGGAAAGTTGTGAAACATGCAAAAAGTAATGCAATCGTCCTCGCAAAAAATTCTGAGACCGTCGGTATTGGGTGTGGACAAACATCGCGTGTGGATTCGACATGGATCGCGCTCAAACGTGCCGGTGATCGGGCAAAAGATGCAGTTCTCGCAAGTGATGCGTTCTTCCCCTTCCCGGATGCCATCGAGGAAGCTGCCAAAGGTGGCGTGGTTGCGATGATTCAGCCAGGTGGCAGTATTCGCGATGAAGAAGTGATCAAACGAGCAGACGAGCTTGGAATCGCAATGGTGACGACCGGAGTGCGTGTGTTCCGGCACTAAGACTCTTCTTTTTCTGTTTTCTCTTCAGTTTGTTCTGCAGAGGAGATCAATTCTTGAATTTTAAAATTCTCATTAATTTGTATGGTGGTTAATGTGTCTGAATGATCGAAATTCTCCGGTAATTTTACAACTACATCTCTTGCGTCAAAAACATTTTGTTCACCCTCCAAAAGCGATCCTGAAGGATCTCTGATGCCAAATGCATCGGGATACGAACCTAATAGCGACCTTATTTGGCATGTATCGTCTTTAAATAAGAGTGTCCAAAGTCTTTCTCTGATTGTTTCACCTTTCTTATTTTTGACGATCAGAATTACTTTAAGATCTGCCGATTCGGACTCTCCTGGAAGCGAGCTGTGCGGATGACCGTATCGTTCTTCCAAACCCCAAAGTTTTTGTTTGGCAATCTCATCCACATGTCTTTTCAAGAGCTCTGCATCTGTGAAGGAACAGGCGGGCATGCTTGCATCAAGAAGCGCTACCTCTACATTCAAAACTTTTGCCAATGCAGACGCAAACGTTGAATTAATGTAATTACGAGCATTCTCAAAATTATAAATAGCTGAAGGTGAAAGCGTGATACCTGTCTCTCTAAGAGAGTCTGATAGTTGTTTTGCGCTCATGTCACGAGCTCGTCGGGCCGCTTTTAGATTCGCTGCAACTTCTAATTTCCGGCTATTGATATGCTCACGTTCAGAGCGATTTTTTGCCTCAAGAGAATTTTTCATAGTTTTATATTATAGTACATAAAATTTTTACGTCAATATTGATTCAAAAGGTTCAGGAATGCCTCTAAAATACCTTTTATTGAATATGGACGAATCGAAATATCTGAATTTGGACCCCTGATAGTGACGACCGGAGTGCGTGTGTTTAGACATTAAAAAGCCCCGCGCAAGCGCGGGGAATCACTCATGAAAAATCTTCAGCAAGGGACACCTTGCGAGGTACCCACAAGATCAAAACCATGACAGTTTCGATGAGTGCAAAGCAGATAGGCTGCGCTGCATCGATAAGCGTCCATGCTGGAATCGCCGGTAACATGACCATGCAGGCGATGAAGTACAGCGTCCATGCGAGCTTGTCCTCTTTTTCTGGCTCAAACCACGTCGCGTAGTACGTCGGAATCGACGCAAGGAAGATCACGATGACGCTCGTCACAACACCCAGCACGGGGTCCTGAAAGTAGTACCAGAGGCCGAGGCCAAGGCATGCACCAGACAGACAGACACTGTCGACCGTGGTCCACTGTTTTCTTCCATATTTCAGAGAAAGAACAGCAATGACTGTGACACCGATGACCGCGCTCACAATTTGTCCATTGAGAGCGTCTTTCCACCACATTCCTGCGAGTGCGATGCTATCGAGCAAAGCCCAAAGCAGCCACGTCACAGGGGATGGAATTGTTTTCCCGGTCACGATCGTGCGGATGTAGACCAGAAATCCTGCCATCAAAATAATACCTGAGACCCACGACAGATTTTCTCGCATGATTCGACTCCTTCCTCAAAGATTTTTCAAAATGTGAATGAACGTGCAATCAAAGCTGACTGCAGTCGATCACTCTACAACACATATGCCTTTCGTTAAAGGCTTCTACGGCCTGCAATAGCCTCTCGGAGGGTTACCTGATCGGCAAATTCAATGTCTGCACCCATCGGCAAACCGTGTGCAAGGCGTGATACGCGGCCGACTTTTTTATCGAGTTGTTGGCGAATGTAGATTGCCGTTGCTTCGCCTTCTGTATCTGGATTTGTAGCAATGATCACTTCATCAATTTTTTCTAATGCTGCGCGATCAATCAATTCTTTCAATTTCAATTGTTCCGGTCCCATCCCATCGAGCGGAGAAAGAACACCATGCAACACGTGATACATCCCTTTGTAACTCGTCTTCTCAAATGCGATCACCTCGAGCGGACTTTCCACAACCAACACTGACGAACGATCGCGGGATGTGTCCGTGCAAATCGCACAGAGATCATCCGTCGCAACCATCTGACAGTGTGTGCAATATTTCAAACCTGATTTCAATTCGAGTAATGCTTTTCCAAGTGCATCCGGGTTGGCTTTGGAACTTCGGAGTAAGTGAAACGTCAGTCGTTCAGCGGACTTTGGTCCGATACCCGGCATTTTCTGCAGTTCCTCAATCACCCGTTTAATTTGCGCAGGAAGAAGCGACACGGCGGCAGCATACGTCAGTTTTACCTGATTTACATCTCTTCTCCCCTTCGCATTTTCTTATCCATTTCTCGCTCTTTAATCCTTGCGCGTTTATCGAGTTTCTTACGGCCGCGACCAACAGCAAGAAGTACTTTCACGAAGCGTCCCGTACGTACTTCGGTTGGCACAACGGCGATTCCTTTTTGCTCAATGTACTTCAGAAGTTTTTCTTTCTCAGCCTTCTTAATAAGAAGTTCACGATCACGTTCTTCTTCATGCGCAATATTGGAAGCCGGACCGTATTTGGAAATCTTCATTTTCTTCAGCACGGGAATATCACGCTGAAACGAAAGGTAGCTACCAGCTAACGACACATGTCCTGCGCGGCACGACTTCACTTCGGGGCCAGTCAGCATGATGCCAGCTTCGATAGTTTCCAAAATCTCGTAGTCGAATTTGGCGCGCCGATTCTGTGCGACGGTCTTCATTTCTGGCTTAGTATGCACGTGTTTGTCATATTATAAAATATATGTTATAATAATATATTGTCCTTTTCAGATTCGGTCCCCTTTCACATCGACATGGAGGAATGTGTCATGGTTACGTTGAATCGTTGGTCCGTCGCGGAAGTTCAATCTGAACCACTCTCGAATGAGAGCCGTCGCCTTCTGCAACGTGATGTTGCTGACTACTTCGGTATCACCAATCTCTCTGAGGTCATGTGCTTGTCCGACGCCGATCTGTTCGAGCTTGCGCCGGTTTGACTGCACAGCTGCTGGCCACGCCCGCCTCCCCGGAGGGCAATACAGAGCTCCAGGATTCACTTCTTGGAGCTCTCTCTTTAATTTGACAAAAAAAGGATTAAAGGTACAATTACCAGTGGTTGATCTTTCTTTTCGTGGATGGCTTTAGTGGAGATACATCTCCTTTAAGGTCATCCACGGCGAAGAGCCCTTTTGGGTCCAAGGGACCAACTACAAAATCAATCGGAGTTTTCTTTCTAGGGAACTCCGGTTTTTTAAAATCCTAAAACGCCGAAGTACCATTGGCCGACACCAAGCGATGCGATGACGGAACCGAGTGCGAGCAACGGTCCAAATGCGATACGTGTTTTGCGTGTGGCTTGATCCGTCACGAGGAGATACATCGCGAACACCGCACCGATGATGTAACTCAGAAACAACATCGTGATCGATCCTTGCCAGCCGAGCCATAAACCCAAACTTGCACCAAGCAAGATGTCACCGCTGCCAACTGCGCGGCCACGGCTGATAACCCACTGTGCACCGAACCAGACGAAGGCGATGACTGCGCCAATGGCACCAGAGAGAAGCTCGTGAGTAAAGAACAGTAACAAAGCTGCGCAGACGAAAATAATCAGTGTGAAGAGATCTGGAATCAATTGATGACGCGCATCGTAGACGGTCATCAGCAGCAAGCCCCACAGCAAGAATGCTTCGATGAGTGCATACGGAAGATCAGCTGGATGCATTGCAAATGCGAAGAGAAACGCTGCTGCCGTCGCGATCTCAAAGAGCGGATACTGCGGCGAAATTGGCATTGTGCAATAGCGACATTTGCCTCTGAGAAAAACGTAACTTACAACGGGAAGTAGATCGTACCAATGCAACATATGTTTGCAGTTGGGACAAAACGAACGACCTGTAAATGCACGTCCAGTTGCAACGCGATACAACATCATATTTCCAAAACTTCCGAACCCAAGTCCGAGCAATACAAAGAAAACAACAAGGACAGACAACGGGAGATCAGAGGGGAAGCTCACCCCGCAATGATACGCGAAAAGGTACGTTCTAGGTATGCGCGTCCACCGAGCAATCCGGTGAGCGCAACGCTAAACATCATCAAGAGCTCGGAGGAACTCCCCGCTTTCGACAGTGTTGGTACAGCCGGATGCACGATATCGACTCCAAGATAGAGGTACAGTGCAATCGCGATGCCTACGAGGGCACCGGCAATTTCTTTGAGAAGGAAGCTATGAAGAAATGCGCGCATCAATCTAGTATACCGTACTTTACATGTTTTGAGAACCTCTCTGCAGACTGCTTTTAAAGCGATCTGGGTGAAACGCTGCGAGCCGCTCTGTCGGACATGGCAACATATCTTCAGTAAGTGATGGTGGAAGTTTTTGATCGTACCCAAGCACAATCAAATCGGGAGCATGCGCACGAATCACTTCTAAGAAATCGTCTTCTCCTCCAAGAACGACGCGCACGTTTGGAAATTCTTTTTCGATAACACTCGACCGAATTGTTTCTGATTGCAGTGGTGCTCGACCTTTGATGCGTTCCACATTGTGATCACGTGCCACCACCACTGTGACGTCGCCGCGCTTCTGCGCTTCTTGCAGTACAAAGCGATGGCCATCATGTAACCCGTCAAACGTACCGAATAACATCACCTGCATAGGGCAGGCAGTGTAACACGTGTTACGGTGTCGTCGTGAGGTCGATGGAGTACAAACGCTTCTCGTCCAAGACGTACAAGCGCGTCTCTTCTGCATCAACGAAGATATCTTTGATCGATTCCAATTGATCGAGTTCCAACACGTACTGACGAACGTAGGAAGATTCACCCAGATCTGTATCGTTCGATGCAACGACGATTCTGTTCTCCTCTGGAATCAGGAAGTAGATGTTGCTGGTCGCCGACGGCTTAAAGATACGCGTTGCGCCTTTGATCGCATCCGGTGGGAGATTGCGAATCGTGAATGGCTTGGATTCACCACGGAGCAGCTTCACAACCACGCCACCTTCCTTCAGAACGTAGATGTCGCCATCCATCGTCATATCGAGTGCGCCTTTCAGATCGCCGTTCACGTTGTATTCGGCTGGGGGGCCGTAGCGGTTGGCCAAGTGTTCGTACTTGTAGATCTGATTCTTCTCAGGCGAGAGAATGTAGGCGTAACGCAGATACGTTTCGATATCGACACCGCTCATCCACCCCGCTGGATCTTCTGTCTTCATCGATGTTGGCTGACCGTTCACAATTTCGATGATGCTGTTGCCCGTCGTAATGAACACCTGCGACTGGAAGCGTGAGAAGTTTGCACCGTCCAAAATCAATTCTTCGTTATCGATGGAATCTGGATCTTCCACGGCATTCAAGAGCACGCGATACATGCTCTGACGGTCGTAGACCAGGAATTCACCGTCAGCCAAGCCAAGGAATCCTTGCGCTGTGACGTCTGGATTCTTTGCTGTGAGGTTCGCAGTCACACGTGGTGGAATACGCACGATGTGGTTGATCTCTTCCTGCTTCAAACGAATACGATCGAGCAAGTTCAGTGCTTCACGACGGAAGAGTCCATTCTCATTTTCCATGACTTTACGCGCACTTTCTTCTGCACGTGCCAGGATTGCATTTGCGCTTTCCATGTCACCGGTTAGTTGTCGGTTTTCCGCAGTCTTCAGATCTGTATCGATCTGTTCGATGAGCTTCGTAAGTTCACCTTCGGATTGATTTTTCTGACTGACAAGCGTGAGCTGCACCGTCATCCACAAGATCACGAAGACACCAGCAGCACTTGCGAGGAGAAGTAAGTGTGCACGACGTTTGCGTTCTGGATTTTTGAGATCAGCCAAGAAACGTGCAATGAATCCACGCAACTTTTCTTGTTGTTCCGATGCTCGCGCTGACATGCCAGACTTTTTCAAGAACGAGAATGATGGCATTGCTGGCAACTTACCCATCGATGGCAGTGATCCACTTACTTTCGAAAGCAGACCAGCCTGTTTTCCACGGCGGCGTTGCTGCGCAGCGCCCAAAGTCTTGGAACGCTTTCCGTGTGAATCTTCAAGCAGGGAAGATTGTGCACTGGATGTGAAAGAGATCGAGATCAAGCAGGCCATTTCCTTTTCACCCGTGAGATCGGAGATGATGTCTTTCAAAATTTCGCCACCACGTTGAACGGTCTGTGCCAACTGGGCTGGTGTAATAGTGCGAAGCAAACGCTGTGTGCTGAGAATCACATGATCACGATTTTCGAGCTTGCCGGTGGAGATATGAATGAATGCTGGAGCCGGCTTCCCGCGTGAGTATTCGGTGATCTGTGCCGCAGAGCCATCTCGAATGAGATACGCCTCGGCTCGTCCTGCGTGTGACAAATGCAACGTGCCAGTCTTATCGAGCACACCAACAAGCGCGTGTACATCTTTCATCGCACCGCTTAAGAGCAGTCCTTTGATCAGTCCGTTCAATTCCTTGAGTGCACCTTCGAGTCGTGTGTACGCCTCACCTTCTCCTTCTAAAATTGCATGCGTGAGCATGTGGGTTGCCTCCTCTTTTAACGTATCAGCGGCTGATGCTGGTCCTTCGACCTGCAACAGTAAGAAAATACGTTCGCCGGTTTTTTCACCAAGCACGATCGGGAGGAGCTCCGTACCCTGATATGCCTTGGTCCGTCCGGTGTGGACATCGACTGTCATACAGGGGAAAACGCTACACGGAAGCGCACTTTGTCGCAAGGAAGAAGCGCTGACATCGACCTATTCTATGACCGAAAACAAAAATGAGAAATGAAAAAACATTGATTTTAAGCCAAAATAACGATGTCTCGACAAAATTGATTGCTTTCCTGGAAGTGAAGGAGTAGAGTGAAGACAGTTATTTCTCTAAACAAGACCGAAATGAAATCATTAAATGATTGGGTGCGGAACAAACTTCCGCAAGCTGAGGGTCAGAGTCGTCCGGCACACACGCCGCGTCAGCCTGAGTCGCCTCGCACCGAACCTCGCACGCACCACGAGCAGCACAAGAAGGGCAACACCGGACTTCGTATCTATCCGCTCGGCGGATTCGAAGAAGTCGGCCGTAACTGTATGGTCATCGATGTTGATGGCGATTTATACATCGTCGACATCGGACTCCAGTTCCCGGAAGAGAACATGTTGGGAATCGATTACTTGATTCCAGACATGAC
>JALHMU010000037.1 GCA_022843885.1 Candidatus Peribacteraceae bacterium
GAACATCGGACAGACCGAACAGATATCCCGTTGCGGCTGCTTTCTGCATCACGCGATCATTGACGCCACCTTGTGGATAGAGCACAGCGTAGACTTCCTTGTGCGACAAACTTTCGATGAGACGCTTGCCCTGACTAAGTTCCAAGTCGACCTGTAAATCCGTGAGTGAACGCAAATCATCACCTGTGTGACCGGCGGCTTGAATTTCATTGCCGTTTGCGAGGAGCGTCAGCATCGTCTTTTCTGTAATGCCAGACAATCCAACATCTTTGCCCGCGACGAAAATCGTGGCTGTAACGCCATTGGCCTGCAATGTATCGGACACTGCTTTTACATTGGAGACATTGACGTTGTAGATCACAAGTGCGACTGCCCCCGGATCGATACGAACATCCTTGTTCTCTTGCTGCTGCACAATGTCATAGAGATAACGCAGCGTGACGATGCGCTTTCCCGCACCTTTGAGTGCACCGATATGCTTTCCCATCGCTTCGATCACACCGCTGTCCGTTGCGCGGTACTTGAGGATCGGAAGTGGGTAGGAATCCTGTCGAACTAAGAATGTTGGCAAGAATGGCTTCAAGTACGTCGTGGAGACGTAGCCTTCTTTCCCATCGAGTGTGACGCGTGCCCATTCACCGTTGATGCTGAGCGGCTTCACGATTGCTTGCCCTGGAAGTTCACCGATCTTCTCAGCTTGTTGGTTCGGCTCTTTGCGAACGTTCACGAATTGGAAGTCGACGAAGTATTGATTCTCAAATTTTTTCTTTTCCGCAGCCAAACCTTCTGTGGTTGTGACTTTCGAGATGTAGCGAACAGCCACATATCCTTGCTGTCCGTTGGTCATCTGTACTTTGGCCCATTCTGCATTTGGCATTTCCAAGACGACGAGTGGATCGCCGCGTTCAAGGCGTGTGACAAGTGTGGAGCTCACAGCCATGCCGCTGCGAACGTTCAAGAATTCGTTGTTTACTTGATACATGTTCTCCCCCGTGACGATCCCCGTGCGCAAACGATCGTATTCTTTCTGACGTGCAAGGTTTAAGACCACCGCACCCGATGTTCCCGTCACACTACCGCTCCCAAGACCAAGGGTCGGAACAATTGTTCCGCTCTCGGAGTTTTCCGCAAGCAGTTCATGCGTACGCTGTAAATCGTTCTCGCTGAACGTAAATTCATCGAAGCTCTTTTCCGGTTCTGGCGGAGTGCATCCGACGAACAGAATGCCGAACGAGGCGATGAGGAGAAAAGTGACAACCGGGCGTGACATGGGAACGGGGGGAATTGGGGAAGAATTACATCCGCTGGGGAACGCGGAGGGTGAGGATGTCCGCACCCGTTTTCAGGACACGAACAGAAAGGGAAGTCAGTGCCAAACGACAGGTCCGAAGTGGCTCCGGAGCCTGCAGAATGACATCTGCGTTATAAAAAGCGTTGTATGCCTGACACAACTCATACAAATAATTGCAGAGCCGATGCGGCATGCGCTCTCTGCATGCAAGCAGAAGAACGTCTTGAAATTTGAGAAGCTGATGAATGAGTGCACGCTCACTCTCCGTGATGGATTTGCATACGAGACTTTGGAAATCCGGTGTTTCCTCGGCGTCGGCCTTGCGCAGCACCGATGCGCCACGCGCGTGTGTGTACTGCAAGTACGGTGCGCTGTTTCCTTCGAAGGTCAGGACTTTCTGCCAATCGAACACGATGTCCATCTTTCGGTTCTGACTCAAGATTCCATAGACGACTGCACCTGTTCCGATCATGTCGGCCAGGTCATCGCGTTCTGCTTTTTCCAATTCAGACGATTTTTCATCAATCAGGTTGTGTGCGCGCTTCACTGATTCGTCGAGCACATCTTCCAATTTCAAAATGTTTCCTTTGCGGGTGCTCATGCTTTTATCGGCAAAGCGCATGCGCCCGAAAACGACGTGTTCTAGCGGAGAATCGTCCCATTGGAGTTGTTCAACCGCGGCAAATACCTGCTTGAAGTAGAGTTGTTGTGCGACGTCAACGACGTACAAAATTGCCTGTGGCTTCCAGGTGTCGAGGCGATACTTCACCGTCGCCAAGTCACGCGTCATATATAAGGTGGCACCGTCCCCTTTCACGACGACTGCCGGTGGCAAGTTGCTTTCTTCCGGATACGTGACGATCAATGCACCAGCCTCCCCTTCTTTGAAGACACCTTTCTTTTTGCCTTCGTCCATGACTGCACCGACCTTGTCTTGATAGAAACTCTCACCTTGCACGTGATCGAACGAAACATGCAAACGTTCGTAGATCGATTCCATCGCTTTCATCGTGATCGCGACCGTTTCCTTCCAGAACTTCTGCAGTTCTTTGTCCCCTGCTTCCAGTTTGCGGAATGCCTCACGTCCTTCCTCCTCTAAAGCTTTATCTTTTTCCATTTCTTCGTGGAACTTCACATACAACGCGAGCAAATCATCGATGGAACACTCTTTTACAGGCTTTGTACCCCATGTAGCGTGTGCTACAGCAAGTTGGCCGAACTGGGTGCCCCAGTCTCCAATATGGTTGATGGCGATGGTGTTGTACCCAAGGTGACGGTGTAAGTTCGCGATCGACTGTCCGATGACCGTTGCCAAAATGTGGTGAATACCAAGAGGCTTCGCAATGTTCGGATCGGAATACTCGACGATAACCGGCGCTTCTTTCTTCCGAGTCTTTTCACTCTCGCCACGTTCCCATACTTTCTCGAGTGCCTTGAAAAGAACATCGGATGTAAGTCGTACATTGATGTATCCAGGACCGACAACTTCACAACTTTCGACGCCATCAACTTTTTCGATTGCAGAGGTGAATTTTTTGGCTAATTCTTGCGGTGAAACTTTCAATTGTTTACTGAGCTGTAAAGCGAACGATGTCGTCAAATCACCTCGATCAGGTGTGGAAGGAATATCAAAAGACACCTTTGACGTGACGCCAAATTCTTTCTGAAGTAGCTTCTCACAGATGCCGTTAAGATTATCTCGTAGATCGAACACAGAAAGTGAACAGGTAATGGCGCTAATGTACTGGAGCAAACTCCCTTGTACAGATGAAGACAAAATTTGATCTTGATCACAGTTTTTCTTCATGTTTTGACACTACTTTGAACACAAAATTTGTGCACAAACGTACACCTTGATCGTGCACTCTTTGTACTCAATGAGTGTGGAAAAGATGGGCTTTTGATGTGCAAAAAGTAATTCAATGATGAATTCTGCTCTATCTTCTGAGCGAAAACGAGCCATTTACAACATAGTATATAAAATGGTATAATAATAAAAACATGAAATCTTCACCTTCACGTCACCTGCAATCCATTCTGATGGGGCTTACGCTCCTCTCTTTGACTGCATGCAGCAAAACGTCTGACGTGATCACGCCAATGCAAGGTGGCATCAGCGGAATCTTGGCTCTGGAAGAGCTGCAAGGAGGAACTCAAACATCCAGCCGACCGGCTGCACTCCTTGGAATGTACGTGACCGACTACCTCGCTGCCGGACCATTTGCATTCGTACAATCTGCCCTGAGTGGTATCACTGCACAGAGTGCGTTCGCTGCAGAAGAGACATCATCCGATGCTGACTATGCATTGCTCCAAGCTTTTGCCGATGCACTCAATGTGGAACTCGTAAGCATGTTGAACCAAAGCGTGAATCGTGAAGAAGCCTTAAACAAGTATGTAGACGCCCTCCACAACGTTGCAGAGCGTGCACAGACTCGTTACGACGGCATTGTGGAACAGATTAAGAGCTTGCGTGAGGTCCAACGTGATCAGCAGCGTGAGGTCAGTGCCGCGAAGACCGCACTTAATAAAGCTATTAAAGATGAAGACTTCTCTCAGGCAGGCAGCATTCAGGAAACACTCGACGAGAAGCAAACGATCCTCTCGGAGACGCAATCACAGGTGACGCAGATGCAAAGCATCGAACGGACCTTTAAGAAGCTGCTCGATATTTACGAGAAGCGTGCCATCGCCATCGAAAGTAACCGCGAAGCACTCATTGCCGGTATCACGGTCATCAATGTCCCGGGTGCCGAAGAATTGAAGATTATTGAGAAGCCAACGAAGGGCAATACGAGTAACGGTATGCAAATACCGAAATTCGGCGAGCAGTAGCCATAGAACGCATGTATACAGGCCTTGGGAAAAGGCCCTTTTTATGCTATAATAGAGAGATTCATGGAAGCCAAACACACACCTCAAAATCCGGCTCAGAAAGTGCAAGCCAAGCAGTTTATTCCGCTTGGACAGAAGATGCTCCCGATCATCGACGAGCTTCTTGGTCTGCATCAGGAAGTCGAAGGTATCGTGAAGACATCCAAAGAGAGCCTAAGCACCGAAGATAAGGATGTGATCAAGCGCTACGAGGAAGGTCTCCAGAAAATTTTGGATATCATCGCTCCAGCGGGAATGAAGATCGAGCGCAATAAGATCATCTTGAATGACTCGCTCCTTCTTCGCAGCTTCTTTGCCTATAACTGGCCAAGTCAGATCTTCCCGAACTGGTTGTCGCAGATCATCAACTACGACGCCGAGATGGATATCTCGCAGTTCATCTATCCAGCTTCCAGCCGCACGATTCTCCGCATGCTCCGCAAGAAAGTTGCAGAAATGCGTTCGTCGATTCGTATTCTCCAGCAACGAGGTATCGTTCGTGATCCACAGCTCGAAGCTGCACTCCAAGACGCGGAAGAACTTCGTGACATCTTGGCTCGCGGTCGTGAGAAATTGTTCCAATTCGGAATGTACATCACGATCTACGCTGAAGATGAAGATAAGTTGAAGAAGATCCAAACCGATATCGAATCGATCCTTGGTGGAAAGCTGATCCTTACGAAACCAGCTGTCTTCCAGATGGAACATGCGTGGAATTCCACGCTTCCGTACGGACTCGATGAGCTCGATATCAGCCGCAACATGAACACATCTCCGCTTGCGACGAGCTTCCCATTCTCTAGCTCGGACCTTACGGATGACCACGGAATCCTCTATGGAATCAACCGTCACAACGACTCGCTTGTGATCTTCGATCGTTTCGATCTCCCAAATGCGAATAGTAACGTCTTCGCAACCTCCGGTGCTGGTAAGTCCTACACCGTGAAGCTCGAGATCCTCCGTTCGATGATGTACGGAACAGATGTCTTCGTCATCGACCCGGAAAACGAATACTCCGAGCTCTGCAAAGTTGTCGGTGGTTCGTACATTCCGATCTCCCTCCAGAGCTCATTCCGCATCAACCCGTTCGATCTGCCAAAAGCAGTCCGCGGTGAAGAGGCGGAAACTGGTGAGATCCTCCGCAGCGCTATCATCAACTTGCACGGCTTGTTCAAGCTGATGCTTGGAACCATCACGCCGTCCGAAGAAGGCATTCTTGATAAGGCCATCCTGGATACATACGCCCTCAAAGGCATTACGATGACCACCAAGGAACCAGGTGTCCTTGAACCTCCGGTTCTCGGCAACTTGATCGACGTGCTGATGACGTCCGACGGTGGCGAACACATGGCCCAAACCCTGCAGAAATATACACAAGGAAGCTTCTCCGGACTCTTTGATAAGCCAACGAACATCGAACTGCAGAAACAGATGGTGGTGTTCCAGATCCGCGACCTTGAAGACGTGCTCCGTCCGATTGCGATCTACGTCGTGCTCAACTTCTTGTGGAACTCCATCCGTGCCGACTTGAAGAAGCGCATGTTGATCATCGACGAAGCATGGAATCTGATGCAACACGAAGATTCTGCTCGCTTCCTCTACGGTCTCATCAAGCGTGCACGTAAGTACTACCTCGGCGTCACGACGATCACGCAAGACGTCGATGACTTCGTAAACTCACCGTACGGAAAACCAATCGTGACGAATACGTCGATGCAGCTGCTTCTGAAACAATCCGCGACGGCGATCGATCAGTTGCAGAAACTGTTCTACCTGACCGAAGGTGAGAAGTATCTCTTGCTCAGCTCCGGTGTCGGACAAGGAATCCTGTTCGCAGATAAGAAGCACGTGGCGATCCAGATCATGGCGAGCCCAGAAGAGCACAACACAATCACGACAAACCCTGCTGAAATCCTGAAGAAAGAAAAGGATGCCGCGGACGCTGCGAAGAAATTGATTTAATCGAGCGTGATGTCCTGACTGACACCCTGGTCTGGTACCACCTTCCAGCGTGATTCTTGCATAAGCTTACCGCTGAGCGCGAAGCCGGCCGCTTTCTTGTGTCCCCCGCCTTGGAATTTCTGCGCCATCTCGGATACATCGACGTCATCGCGCAATGTGCGGAGCGATCCTTTCACTTTGCCCTGACGTTCCGAGAGGATGAGTGAGAAGCGCATACCTGGAACCGCATTCACGTAGTCGATGACACCGGTGAGTTCAGAATAATCTGCGCCCGTCGCACGGAAGTCAGACTCTCTCAGTGCCGCGACTGCCCCACCTTCTTCGGAAATGTTGATGTTCTCGAGGACGCGACCCCAGAGCTTCAAGCTGGAGAGCTTGGCCGTACGGAAGACTTGTTTGACGATGAGCTGCTGACGAGCACCGGCACGCAGGAGTCGCGCAACCGTGCGGTAGACGCCGCTCGATGTGTTGCTATGGAGTAATCCACCCGTATCGGTGTACACGCCGGTGAGCAGGGCCGTTGCGATGTCTGGCGTAAGTTTCCAATCGGCACGATCGGCGAAGTCGACCACGATTTCACACGTCGATGCAGCTTCCGGAATGATGAAGTTGATCGTGGCGTACTTCGGATTGCTGGGATGGTGATCGAAACAGATCGATTTCACCGATCCATCGAACAATGCCGGGAACTTCTCGTGGTATTCGGTTAGCTTTGGCTCAGCGGAATCGAGGAAGATGAAGACATCATCGGGTTCGATCGTAAGATCCGCACGCATGCGGTGTACCGACGGCAAAAAGTGCATCGTCTCCGGCGCTGGGTCGACACAATGCAGCTCGATGCTTTTGTCTGGATAGGTTGCTTCAAGCAAAAGCCCCATACCGATGAGCGAACCAATCGCGTCGCCATCGGGGTTTCGGTGACAGACACACTTGATTGTCGCTGCAGACTGAAGCATTTCAAGCGCGTCGGTGACTTTCTTTGCGTCGAGCATAAGGGAGCAAGTGTATGTTATTGCTCACACCGCTCAAGCCCCTTTTCCTTGCGTCGATCCACGACTGTTTTGTGGTGATGAATCATTGAGTAATTTGTCGATCCGTTCGCCACGCTCTCCGCGATCATCGATTTTGTATCGAAGGGATGGGATGCGATACGTGGTCAGGGATTTCTGAAGGAGACCCATGATCTCATGTTCGTTTTTCTTGAGGAGCTGCAGCGCACCTTCGGGATTTTTGAGCGTGCTGACGAAGATCGTGGCGTACTGCAGATCGGAACTGACTTCCACTTCTGTAATACTGATGATTCCATACTCCTGTTGCGGGATTCCTCGTAAAAAGGATGCGACAGTTTCGCGGATGAGAGACGCCATCTTTTGTGGTCGAAACGACATGGGGCACAGAATCGCACATGCATTCCCCCACGTCCATCTCATCTCTCTGCTATTCTGAACGCATGTCACCGATCAAAGTCGTCTTCATGGGCACGCCGACCTTCGCTGTTCCGAGTCTTAAGGCCCTCATGGAGGATGATCGTTTCGAGGTAACGCTCGTCATCACGCAACCTGATCGACCCGTGGGACGCAAGCAGGTCGTCACGATGCCACCCGTCAAAGAAGTCGCGCAGGCTGCAGGCATCCCGGTGTTTCAACCTGCCAACGTCAAAAAGGAATGGGAGGCATATGTGAAAGAGCATGCTCTCACACGTCCGGATTTTTTGATCGTCGTCGCGTACGGACAACTGCTCTCACAGGAATTACTCGACTGGCCGACGATTGCACCGGTCAACGTGCACGGTTCATTGCTCCCTGCCTACCGCGGTGCAAGCCCGATGCAAGAAGCGCTCCTCAGAGGAGATAACAAAACCGGTGTCACACTTCAGCGCATGGTGAAAGAACTGGATGCAGGACCGATTCTTGCCCAGCGGCCAGTTGGTATGGATACGGATGAAACAATGGAAACCCTCGGCACAAAATTATCCGGACTTGGTGCCGCATTGATCATCGATACATTGACGGCACCTTTGCGAGAAACGCCGCAAGATGAGAAGAAGGCAACGTTTTGCCGCAAGCTCACACGTGCAGACGGTATGTGTGATCCAAGTACGATGACCGCGGGTGAAATCAATCGCAAAGTACATGCTCTCACCCCGTGGCCAGGTGTCACGATCGGTGAATTGAAGATTTTGGAATCATCACTCAGCGCATCAGAGGATTCAGCCGCGCTGGATTGTGTGCATGGAAGTACGTTGCATTTGGTGCGTGTGCAGCCACCTGGAAAAAAGCCGATGTCCGGACAAGAGTGGCAACGCGGCAAGCGATAACGGTTGCTCGGAAATTTTTTTTGGGTAGTCTTTTTTGTATGAGCAAAAAGAAGTTTGCAGTGGCACTCCTCCTCGTGATGCTCGCATCTTTTTCACCGATCATCCATGCCGAAGACGCCGATACCGACGGTGACGGTTTGACGGACATTGCAGAAGATAAGAACGGGAACGGCAAACATGACGAAGGCGAAACTGATTTGTTCAATGCTGATACTGATAAAGGCGGTGAATCCGATGGGTCCGAAGTGAAAGCCGGTCGTAATCCCGTCAGATCGGAAGAGCGT
>JALHMU010000038.1 GCA_022843885.1 Candidatus Peribacteraceae bacterium
CTCCTTCAGGAATTTGATACGTATTGGCTTGTTCCATGTTGCTCCCACGATCTTTCACACCTTGAACCGTATGTTCGGTAACGAGAATGAGCGTGTCGTATTCAAAGATGCTTGATTCAGAAGGATTGTCTTCGCTATCAAAGACGATCAAGTTTGCAGGCGCATCTTCATCTTCTGCAATCTCCTCTGCAGTTCCTCTCCAGCCTTCAGGCGTCGGAATGGCATAGGGAAGATCCTGATTGATGCTGATGCTTCCCTCTTTGTGGTACGTCACTTCCAATTCTTCCGGATACACCGATACTACCTCGCGCACTTTGGCGTCCAACGGCAATGCTGCGAGCGGAACAATGATCAACAAACAGAAACCAAGCACGATGAACGCATGGAGAATCAAAAAGTATTTCCATGAGAACCACGCGCCGCGTGACAGGAAAGATGAGTACGATTGTGGCGGCCAGATGGACCGCTTGAGGGTGTTGAAAAACTGCATGTCACAAACAGTAACACAGATTTCTTCTCTGCAACACGTGTGATTCGCTTTACGCGCTCAGTCCCAGCATCTTCTCCGCTGCTCGTCGCGCCTTCACAACCAGCTCAGGATTGAGCAAACTTCCAAATCGTAATTCGGGCAAACCACTTTGCCGTGTACCGAAGATTTCTCCCGGACCACGAATTTTGAGATCGATCTCAGCCAACATGAAACCAGAGTCGTGCTGCTCCATTGCCTTGAGACGAATCGAACGCGCTTGTTCGGGATTAGTTGTAAACAGGAAACAGTAACTCTGTAGGTCATTTCGTCCGACACGTCCGCGGAACTGATGTAGCTGTGCGAGTCCGAAACGTTCGCAGCCTTCGATGACGATGATCGTGGAATTCGGCACATCGATACCGACTTCGATCACCGCAGTAGATACCAGGATATCGTGCTGATGTGCCTTGAATGCACTCATGATCTCTTCTTTTTCTTTCCCACTCATACGGCCGTGCAGTGCGGCAATGCGACGATGTGGGAACGCCTCTCGTAATCGCGCGACTTCCGTTTCAACATTTCTGATTTCCGCCATGTCATCATGTGCGGATTCAGAAATGAGCGGACAGATGACATAGACCTGACGACCTTCATTGATTTGATGATCGATGAAATGTTCGACGGTCTTACGATCCTTTGGTGGCACGACTTTGGTGTCGATCTTCTTTCGGTTGCCCGGCTTCTCCAGCAGTACCGATAAATCATGATCACCGTAGGCAGTCAGCGCCAATGTGCGCGGAATGGGCGTGGCGGTCATCGCAAGGAAATGCGGATTGCCTTTGTCTTTGAGTCGCATGCGTTGGCGTACACCGAAACGATGTTGTTCATCCACGATCGCGAGTTTGAGATCTTTGAATCCAACACTTTCCTCAATCAATGAGTGCGTTCCGATGATGAGATCCAAACGGCCGCTCGCAAGACGACTCTTGATGTCATCGGCTTCGGACTTGGTTGTGGAACCGGTGAGCAGAGCCACGGTCGGCAGTCGGAAATCTTTCTTTCCTTCGGATTGTTGATACGCATGAAACCGCACCAATAAGCGCGTAATACCGTCGGCATGTTGCTTTGCGAGTACTTCCGTCGGCACCATCAGCGCAGCCTGTCCACCGTGATGAATGACATTCGCAATCACCGCAACGGCAACGAGAGTTTTTCCGGAACCGACATCACCTTCGAGCAATCGTGACATCGGGCGATCTTGTTCCAGATCTTTCAAGATTTCATAAATCGCAATCTTCTGACTGTTTGTCGGCGTGAAGGAGAGTGACGCGAAAAACGCTTTGATGAGCTCTACATCCATCGGAATCTTCAGGCGAGACTGCGCTTCTCCTTGCCATTCATGCTTGCGAGTCAGTGCATCACGCTGCAGTGCAAACAACTCTTCAAACGCCATGCGGTCTTTGGCCTTTTCGATCAGCTCCGGCGTATCCGGGAAATGCAGTACACGAATCGCGTCCGCTCGTCCGAGGAGTCCATGTTCTTGCATGATGTCTTCTGACAACGTTTCTCCAAATTCCCCAATGCACTTCTTCACAAGATCCATCTTTTCTCGGAGCCACTTGCTCGTGATGATGTCGTGCTGTGGATAGATTGGGACAATACGGCCTGTGTGCAGGAGCGGCTTCGATGCGACTTTTTCAAAGACGGGATTCTGGAGCTGCAGCTTGTATCCATTCTCGACAATCTTGCAGGTCAGCGACACTTCTTGGCCGTCTTTCAACATACGCATCACGTGTGGCTGATTGAACCACACAACCTGCGCGGTCTCGCCTTCTTCATCGACAAAGACTCCTTGGACCAATTTCTTTCCGCTCTTCGTTCGTACCAGTTTTAATTTATCGATCACACCACGCAGAGTGACCTTCACATTCAGCGGTGCTTTCATAAGCGTTAGAATCTGACTGACGTCCTCATGTGAGGAGGGCAAATAGAGGAGCAAGTCTTCTACGGTCGAGATGTTCATGTTCTTCAATGCATCGACGTACGGTTGCGTCGTTTGAAGGAGTGCCGACGTGATCGGAGTGGAAAGCCGCATCAGGAATGCAGTGTACAACGAAAGAAATCGACTGTAACTCAAGGATCTCACGTTTGTCATAGCCCAAAAAAGGGCTACACTGCCTTTCCAGATGGTTCCCCCACACATTCTCATCGTGGAAGACGAAAAGACTGCGTCAAAAGCGTTGGAGCGAAAATTCGCGACCTCCGGTTTTGAAGTGAAGATCGTCGAGAACGGCGAAGACGCAATGACTGCGCTGAAAGACGGCATCTTTGATGTCATCCTTTTGGATCTGATCATGCCGAAGATGGACGGCTATGAAGTCTTGAAACAATTACAGGACACGAACTACCCGACTCCAGTTGTCGTTCTCACAAACCTGGGCACGGAAGACGACATCGAAAAAACGAAAATCCTCGGCGCACGAGCGCACTTCGTAAAATCGACAACGCCAATGAAGCAAGTCGTCCATACGATTCAAGAATTACTTGGACTTCCACCAACGCCTCACAATGACTGATCTTCACGCTGCCATCGAAGAGCACAAGGACTTGCCCGAAGACAAACAAAAGCAGGCAGGGCAAGCCATCGAAGGTCCGATGTCACAGCAATCGCAAGATTTTCTACAGACTGTTCTTGCGCTGATCAAAGACGGAAAGATCGATCCGTTAAATACGCAAACCTTCATGAAGGTGAAAGTCTACGAGTCTCTCGATCCAGAATGGAAAGCCAAAACAGATCTTGCGATCGTGAACATCTCAAGCCAGCTGCAACGCATCAAAGAATTTTATGAGTCTGATAAAACACCGAACTCTTCACCACATCTGGAGCAGATGATTGCAGAACTCTGGCAAATGAAAGAGCGCATCGAGGTGAAAGCGGATGTGTTTGTGTTTTAGGGCGTCACCCATCGAATCCTTTCATCCTTCCTCCACCAGGTCATCTGTCTTTTTACGTATTGCCGTGTTTGTTCGATGATCCTTTTTTTGGCTTCCTCTTGAGACATTTCTCCTTTTAAAAATTGTATGATCTCACGATAGCCATGACTCTCCATTCCTGGATCATGCTCAGAATATCCTTTCTCAAGTAGCGCTTTCACTTCCTCCATCCACCCACCTGCGATCATCTTCTCTGCACGTACAGCAATCCGTTCATGTAGTACTTCCCGCGGAACATCCATGCCGATCAAAAACAAATCATAGGGTGATTCATTTTTCAGTATCTGTGATTTTGGCTTTCCCGTTGCTTCATACATTTCAAGTGCACGTACGACGTATCGTTTGTTTTCCTTGGAAAAGTTCATTGCGGATTCAGGATCAACCGACTGAAGTCTGGTAAATAATGTTTGCCCTCCATCTTTCTCATATTCGTCTTCCAGCTTCTTCCTGAGTTCCGGCGATGGCTGTTCGACCAGATCAAAATCATCAATAACTGCCGAGATATACAGCATCGATCCTCCGACCAGCATGGGAATCTTTCCGCGTGCATGAATATCATGAATGATTCGATTCGCCTCCTCTTTATACCAAGCAACGTTCAGCTTTTCTTTTGGATCAAGCACAGAGAAAAGATGATGTGGCACATCCTGCATCTCTTCTTTTGTAATTTTTGCAGTGCCGATATCAAGATGTGTGTAGATCTGTCGTGAGTCTGCATTCACGATCTCCACGTTGCCCATTTCCTTGGCCAATTGAACGGAAAAGTCGGTTTTGCCACTTGCCGTCGGTCCGAGTACCACGATCAACGGTTTTTTGGCTTTTGAGAGCCATGCGCCGATCATGTTAGAAGAAGTAGACATATGCACATTCCAAACCAGAAAAAAACTCCTGAATACTGCTCGAAATCTTCGAAAAACGCTATAATATTCATGAAGAGACAAACAGATCTCTCATAGTTTACCCCCTCCACTCGTTTGTATGCACCCAATGATTCAGTCCATTTCGAAACAGATCAATCGCGGACACATCTCTCCGACCAACATGATCATCCCAACCGTGATCGAAAAGTCACAGTTCGGTGAACGTGCGTACGACATTTACTCTCGTTTGCTTGAGGAACGCATCGTTTTCCTCGGTACACAGATCAATGACGATATCGCTAACTCCATCATCGCGCAGCTCTTGTTCCTTGATAAGGAAGATTCCAAGAAGGACATCACGTTGTACGTAAACTCCCCAGGCGGACAGGTCAGCTCCACGCTCGCAATGTACGACACGATGCAGCACGTTGGTCCGGATGTTTCGACAGTCTGTCTTGGTATGGCCGCTTCCGGCGGCGCAATCATCCTCATGGGTGGTGCCAAGGGAAAGCGTTTCGCGCTCCCACACTCAGAGATCATGATCCACCAGCCACTCGGCGGTACGGAAGGTCAGGCAACGGATATCGCGATTCACGCTGAGCACATCATGCGCATGAAGAACATGTTGAACGAAATGATTGCCAAGCACACCGGTCAGCCCCTCGCAAAAGTGAAGGATGATACGGAACGCGATAAGTTCTTGAGCGCTGAAGAAGCAAAGGCGTACGGCCTCATCGACAAGATCGTCTCGAAATAATTTCAAACAGTAAAGAATCCGGATGATGCACTCATTCGGATTTTTTTTATGACTCTTCGTCTTCGTCCGATCGAACCATCTCAGGCTGCGGCATGTTCACGCATGCAAAGTACACAAGCATCCAAATAAACATGGGTGACACGAATTCAATGACTTCGGGCAGCGGAAAGTTGGACATCAGTGTCTTGAGCGACATGCCGACAGGGATCGATCCCAGGCCAAGACCTGCGGACCACGCAGTAATAAAGGAATACCGCCCGACGATAAGCATCCCTCCCGAGAAGATCAGAAGTGCAGGCAGAACATACGCCCACAGACTTCCGATAATTTGCGCGTTGCCCAGCCCGACCGTGACGTTGCCCCAGAATGGAGCAAAGTCACGATAGAGCGAGATGCCGATCAGGAGGAGTGACAATCCGAGCGACACTCGGAGACACAAATGGCTTACGAACGAAGCCGAGCGATACCACATGAGAAGATATTAGGAACGCTTTTTGCCGGATGGCGGATCGAATTGCAAAACGAGTGCGTAGAGCAAGAGCAAGATGATCGGCTTCACAGCGAAGTCCATCGCCTGGAAGCTGACATCAAATGTACCGAATGCGATGACGACAGCGATCCAAAGCAACACGGAACAGAGTGCTTTCATAATCGTGTGGTGCGCCATGTAGTGATATTGCTTCGTGATGAGCAATACGCCACCGACGAGGAGCAAGGCGATGAAGACCCATCCAAGGACTATCATGATGCCAGAAACGAGAGATGGCATTGCAGCCAGCTGTGGCATCGGTTCCGTGATGAATTGCTTGAAGTCGGAGAAATAGCGCGCATGGTTGATACCCATCGCGATGAGGAGAAGTCCGAAAGAGATGCGTGGGATCATTGGCGTTGTACGCTCGATCCACGTTTTAAAACGTTTCATGTGGGAGGTGGGAAGATGTTATCTCGTACTATACGGATCGGGCGCGGTGCGCACAAGAACGAAAGCTCGACTGGCCAATTACAAGGAAGCTCCGTACCATCTGGCCGATGTTTACGTTACAGAAATCAACGCCGAATGGTCGCCGTGGAACACTCACGACGGCACATGGAGTTTTGGAAACACCATTCTTTCTTCCTGTCGCAACAGCTGGCGCGATGAAAGGCCTGACGTTTGATGAACTCCTGAGCATCGGCGCAGAAGTGCTGCTCTCCAATACGTATCATCTGCATTTGCATCCGGGCGAAGACACTGTCGACCAGGCCGGTGGACTGCATTCATTTATTCATTGGAACAAACCGATCCTGACGGATTCCGGCGGCTTCCAAGTCTTCTCGCTCCGACAGATCAGCAAACTCTCCGATGCCGGTGTGGAATTTCGTGATCACCGAAGCGGTGCACCGCACTTCATCGGACCGGTGGAAGCAATGCAGATTCAACATAAGCTCGGCGCGGATATCATCATGTGCTTTGATGAATGTCCTCCATCGACCGCACCACGCGCCAAACAGATCGAAGCGGTGGATCGAACCATTCGCTGGGCGAAGACCTGCAAAGAAACGCATGAGAAACTCAAAGCGGAACGAAAGACGAATCCTCTGTTATTCGGAATCGTCCAAGGCGGACTAGAACCGGATCTACGAAAGAAGTGTGCGGAAGAACTCATTGCGATCGGATTCGATGGCTACGCCGTCGGTGGACTTGCGGTTGGAGAATCAGAAAGCGAAATGTTTGATGTCTTAAAACTCGTCTGCCCGATTCTTCCGGAAGACAAACCGCGCTACCTCATGGGTGTCGGGGATTTGAACCAGCAGAAACAAGGTATCGCGTATGGTATCGATATGTTCGATTGCGTCGCAGCAATGCGCGAAGCCCGCCATGGAACATTGTGGCTTTCCAATGGGGAGAAATTGCGCATTCTCCGCGCAGAACATAAAAACGATCATTCCCCGATTGATGCCAACTCACCATCTCCACTCAGTCGTGATCATCTGAAAAGTTACTTGCACCACTTGATGCGACTGGGCGAACGGTACGGCGAAACGATCGCGTGCATGCAAAACATGGCTGTCACATTAAGAGCCATGAAGGAGACAAGAGAAAGTTTATAGAGTAGCGATTGAAAATCCGAAATTCGAAGCACGAAATTCGAAAGAAATTTTAAACATTCAAAAATTCGAATTTGTTTCGGATTTCGTATTTATGATTTCGTGCTTACTCAGCCTTCTTTTCTTTCTTCTTCGATCCACCGATCGACGTGATTTCGATCTCCATATAGTTCTGACGATGACTGGAGAACTTCAAGTAACGCTTGCGGCGCTTGAACTTGGTTGTGCGAACTTTGTCCGTCTTGCCAAAGGCCAAGACCTTTGCTTCCACTGTGACGCCACTGACGAACGGTGCACCCGTCGTGATGGAACCGCCATCAGACACGAGTAACACTTTATCGAACGTAAGGCTGTCGCCTACCTTCTTATCAGCGATGGGGACGGAGAGCTTTGCGCCCTGCTCGACCTTTTCCTGGAAGCCTAAGATGTCGACAATTGCGAACATACTGTGCTCGAAAGCCGCGATAGGATACAGAAAGGCAGAAAGCCATGCAATCCCATTTTGAGGCAAATGGTGGGCGCAGAGGGATTCGAACCCCCGACCTACTCGGTGTAAACGAGCCGCTCTAACCAGCTGAGCTATGCGCCCGATGATGTGAAGAATGTGAAGCGACCAGCTGCCTGTCCGTCCGAAGTCCCGAAGGGACGAAGGCGGAAGCTATGCGCCCTTATGAATTTCGAAGCGCATTGTACAGAAGAACATCGTCAGTGTCTTGGAATTTGACACTCATCAATCAGAGACCTAGTCTTTTCCCTATATTCCCCTCCTCTTCAATGTCAGATGTCATCCAAGGAACAGTCTTGTCACATTCTTCTGGAAAGTATGCTGGTTTCTGGTTGCGCTTTGTAGCACTGATCATCGATTCCATTTTGGTTGGTATCGTTGTGCGCATTGCATTCCTCTTCATTCCATTTACGAATTCTCCAGCCGTCATCAACATGGATCTGCGAAGTTATACCGAACTCGGGAACCTTATTCAGATGGCAGTCACCTGGCTGTACTTTGCCGGTATGGAAAGCTCTGAGCATCAAGCGACATTCGGAAAATTGGCACTCGGCCTGAAAGTCACTGATGAACATGGCAAGCGTGTCACATTCCTGCGCGCATTAGGTCGGAACGTTGCAAAGTTCATCTCCGGAATCATTCTTTGTATCGGTTTCATCATGGCTGCGTTCACCAAGAAGAAACAGGCACTCCACGACATCATTGCCGGATGCTTGGTCGTCCGTCGATAAATGCCTGAATGACACTGGAAAAAAGCTGACGAAGCGTCTACCATGTTCCCGCTATGTATAACGTTCTTCTAGGTATCGAAGCCGTCTTGTCGGTTCTGCTCTCCATCAGCATCCTGCTTCAGCATCGTGCATCCGGTCTTTCTGCCACATTTGGTGGCGCCGGCACGACGTATGTTCAGCGCCGTGGTGCAGAAAAATTGCTGTTTCAGCTGACGATCTGGCTTTCCGTCGCGTTCTTCTCGCTCGCGGTGGTGTTGATCTTGATCAACAAGTA
>JALHMU010000039.1:0-3090 GCA_022843885.1 Candidatus Peribacteraceae bacterium
TCATCTTCTTCTGCTTCTTCAGAAGTAATGATGCAGAGTTCCAGCGCAATGGATGACAGTTCTTCCGCAGATACCGATTCTTCCGCAGCCGAAGCTGATGCCAACATTGTCACGATGAACGCAACGAACTGGGAATTTGCTCCGAATGCTGTCGTCGTACAGCAAGGTGAGAAAACAATTCTCCGCATTACGAATACCGAAGGTGCGCACAGTTTCCAGAGCAATGATCTCGGTATCAACGTTCCACTCGCTGCCGGTGAAACGAAAGACATCGAAATTCCGACGGACAAAGCTGGAACATTTTCATTCCGTTGCGGTGTCCCATGCGGTGCAGGCCATAAAGATATGGTCGGTACGATCGTCGTTGGATAAGAAACGGATCTGCTTTGCGTTTCGAAGGTCTCATGATCTGATCGATTTTGTTTGATCGGTTCTCCTGTACTATAAGACGCGATGTACGCAACGCTTCGCACACACGTTCTTTTGTACGCGCTTCCGACTCTTCTTGCTTGGTCGATTCTGTTTCGCGGTGGCAAAACACTTGAATCAGTTTGGTTGCTCGTGGGTGTCGCTAGCGTGCTTACGCTACTTTTTTATTTCGATCAGAAAACAAAGAAGACACATGCACCGGTGTCCAGAGTCATCTGGGTGCCACTGATGTTCTTCGTGGGGTTAAGTTGGATCAGCTTTCTTGCATCTTCCACACAAAACTACGGTTTGGATGAAATGTTTCAGACAAGCGCGCTCGCATTAATCTTTGTGTATGCCTACCGTGGCGGAATTGCATTACCCATCGAACGATTACTTCGCTTCTTTGGTTTCGTCACGGTGATCGCGTGTTTCATCGGACTCGTCGTCTACATCGCAGAACCAGTCTCACGTTTTGTCGGCACGTTCCTCGACATGCGCTTCACGACAGACTTCTGGCCGAATGCGTGGGCAAACTTCTTGCTGCTCGCATGGCCAATCGTTCTCTACGGCGAGCGCAAGCGTCACCCAGATATGGAGCACCTGCTCCTGCGTGGCATCGTGATGGGTCTCATCATTGGGTGTTTGTGTTTGAGTTATTCCCGCGGCGCAATGATCGCGTTCGCTGGTCAGATCGTGCTCGGCGTGTGGATGCTGTGGTTCCGACACACAAAGAAAGGTGCATGGAGGAATCATCTGGAAGTATTGGGCTTCGCACTGATCACAACATTCCTCGTCTTCTTCTTTGCCAACACATTGCGCAGTCAATTCTTCCCAGTGCAATCGGTTGCGGAGAAAGTAACCTTCACTGCGACGGAAGGAACAAGCTCCATCGACGAGCGCGCGCAGTTCTGGGACCAAGCCGCCAATCTCACAGTGATGCGACCACTCCTCGGATGGGGTCCATATAGTTTCCGTTTCGTGCAGCCGCAGTTCCAGACCGATGTCTACGCCACATCCGATCATCCGCATAACGTCTTCCTCAAGTACGCAGCCGAACGTGGCGTGCCCGCGATGCTCGCATTTGCTTTCTTACTTTTGATCATTTTGGTTCCCGCGGGAAATGCTCTGCTCTTCCAGAAGAAAAAGAAAATCTCCGATGAATCAGGATATCTGTTCATTGCAGTGACAGGTGTCATCGCCCACAATTTGATCGACTTCAATCTACAGTTTATCGGTATTGCATTACCGTTCTGGATTTTCCTCGCGTTGCTCGCGAAACAATTTGCACCAGCGACTCGTCCGCTGAAGCACAGCGCTATCGTTCAACGAAATACAGAAGTTGTTCTTGCATGTGCCATTCTGATCATCGCTCTCATCGAAGGACGTTTCCTCTTTCTCTCATCACTTGGGCGACACGCAGAAGCGGCAGGGGATACGAAGGCTGCATTGTATTGGTATGAGCAGTCCAAGAATGAACTCTTCTCGCGTGATCTGCACGTGAGTCGCGCGGTACTCTTGGCTGATGCAGGAGATCTTGGGCAAGCGCAGGATGCATTGAAGATGTACCGACGACAAAACAATCAAGATGCACGCGCCTGGCGATTGCAGGGAGACATTGATATGACCAATGGTGACATCGACGCTGCGCGTATGTCCTACGGCGCAGCCTATGCACGCAACAAGTGGAATGATCTCAGCGCGGTGAATGCATTCCTCTCCGTACGCGAAGACATCACGAATCAATCGGAAGAATTGAAGCTGCTCTTCGATCGTTACCTTGTCGCCATCGAAAACAATACGCACTTCATTACGTTGTCCGATAACGTGGAGCACTTTGAAAAGTTCGCAGAAGCACTCGCGTGGTTCGGTGTGATCGAACCCGAACAATCGGAAGATGCAATCAAGCGCGTACAGGAAAAGAAACGTATCGAACGCGAAACGTTCAACGCGCAATCGACAGGATTATTGTGGTAAAAGTTCAGGAAGGAGCGATCGAATTCGCATCCTGCTTTTTTTCATGTGTAGTGTACGAGGATGCTGATCAAGCCAGATCTGAATTTCTGTTGCCATCGATTTTTCCACCCTATGCTCTGGTTCACCATCGGTGATGATTCGAATGTGATGCACGGGCGTGCCATCCTCCTGACAGACCACACAGCAAAATTCAGAAAGAGATGCATCGAATGTGATTGATGCTTGGTGCTCACGTGCGTGAAACTCACCGAGGAATCTTCCTTGGAGTCTTTTTTGTAATTCGAGGAGCTGACGTTGATTTGTATTCAGTTTCTTCGCATTGTAACTCGAAATCATATCGATTTCTTCCGGCCAGACGACACGTAACTGCTCAGACATTATGTATATTTTTGCTACCTTTATATCGTTCGTCAATATTTCAGCTGTATTTTGGCACGAGAATTCCCGCCCGCCTCCTTTTGTGTCAATTGTGGCCTTTTCAGGCGACTCTCGACAGGATGGCAGATTGGGTACCTTTGTTTGTATTTGCTGTCGGAAACAAAGGGTACGTAGGTTGTCTCACTCTTCCCTTACGCTAGGTTGACGCTAGGGAGACTCATGACCATCGTCACTGTAACGAAGGCGATGAGAACCGCGTGCATAAGCACGAGCGGGAGTGACACACGGGTACGGATTGTGTTCACTGTCTTCATTATAGAACGGGGT
>JALHMU010000039.1:3100-8622 GCA_022843885.1 Candidatus Peribacteraceae bacterium
ACATCGTGCAAAATATGTATACAACATATGTATAGCCAATTGAACATCACTTTCATGGCTCTATAAAGCGGAAAAACATCCTTTGACGAGGTCAGATTTCGTACCTTCAAAGTTGTATACAAAATGTATTCAATTGGACGTAGACAGAGCGTCGAAAATGGCATCAAATAAAGCAGAAGTCCTTGTTCACTATGCATGAAGTCCTGAAAACGTCATTTTTCGACCGTCCGACCCTCGTGGTCGCCCGGGAACTGCTCGGCAAAGATCTCGTCAGAATACTGCCATCCGGAGAAGTCGTTCGTATGATGGTGAACGAGGTTGAAGCCTATGACGGACCGGAGGATCGAGCCTGTCATGCCTTCCGCGGACGAACCAAACGCACCGATGTCATGTTCGGTCCCGCCGGACGGATCTATGTCTACTTTGTATATGGCATGCACTGGATGCTGAACATCGTGACGGGTCCCAAAAACTACCCGGCTGCCATCCTTCTTCGTGGCGCTGGTGACATTGTCGGCCCGGCTCGACTGACGAAGGCACTATCGATCGATGGAACATTGAATTGTCTTCCTGCTGATGCGGAAACAGGTCTGTGGTTTGAAGATGCCAGTCGACAGATCGATCTATCATCGATTCTTGCCACGCCACGCATCGGCGTCGATTACGCCGGGAAAGAATGGGCGGAGAAACCGTATCGATTCGTTTTGAAAAACGAATGAAGCGATTGTCAATTTCATTCACCTAGTTTGTTCCATACCATGTGTTTCATGCGCACTCGTACTTTTGGACTTTGCTTTGCACTTCTTCTGCTCTCCGGTTGCAGTAGTGGAACACCGCAAGAAGCAGAAACCAATACATCTTTTCCGATTGATACCGAACAGATTAGCGAAAGTGATATACGTTCGATTGCAATTCTTGGTCGACAGGAATCCCTGATTGCAACTTTGACGGAAGACGGATGGGCGCATCTTCCTGATCAGAACGTTCGCGGATCTTTCAATATGCAAACGAGCGTAGATGCAGCAACAGGAGGAGAGATGCATGACGTGACTGTCATTTTTGATGAACTTCCAGAGAATGCTTCCGACCTTCAAGGGTGGCTGGTACGCAGTGCACCGGTAGGCATTATTCGAATGGGAAATGTCATGGAGCAGGACGGGCAGTTCATTCTCCGGTTGAGCACGCCACGAGATGTTCGTCTCTACGATTATTTTGTTCTGGCAAAGGTTGGAGCGGACGGGTCCATGGGCGAGATCGTAGGATTACGCGATCTGCAGTAAATCTGTGAGTGTGCTATACTCATCGTACTTTCTATTTCACTTTCTTTCTGTATGAGAAAATTTGTCCCTTGGATCGTTGCTGCAGCCGTCATCGTCGTGATCGGTGGATGGGCAATCGGTAGTTACAACTCGTTCGTTGATGCCAAGCAGGGTGTCGATAAGGCATGGTCCGATGTCGAAGTGCAGTACCAGCGCCGCAGCGATCTCGTGCCAAATCTCGTTGCAACCGTACAACAAGGTGCAAACGTCGAGCGCGAAATCTTACAGAACGTTGTCGAAGCACGCAGTGCATGGGCACAAGCAAGTCAGGCCGGCACACGTGAAGATCAGATCGCATCTGCAAGCAGTTTCGATTCCGCTATCAGTCGCTTGCTCGTAACGGTCGAGGCCTACCCACAGCTGAAATCCATCGAAGCATTTGCAGGCTTGTCTGCACAGCTGGAAGGAACGGAGAATCGCATCGCCACACACCGTCGTGATTTCAATGATGCCGTGCGCGTCTACAATGGCCGTGTGCAACGTATTCCGGGCCGCTTGCTTGCTGGATTGTTTGGTTTCCAGCCGGAACCATTCTTTGAATCCGATGAAGGCACAGAAAGCGCACCTGAAGTGAATTTCGGTTCATCTTCTCCCGCCAATGCAGAAGCATCTTCAGATCAGTAGCCTACTTCTCGGCTTTGCAGTTTTTCTTCAGACCGCACATGCGGTGACCGTTCCACCGAACGATGGTTTCGTGACCGACGTCGCAGGTATTCTTGCAACTGCCGACGAACAAGCATTGGAGCAGAAACTGACGCAGTACAAAGCCTCTACTAGCAATGAGATTGCCGTGCTCATTCTTCCCTCTTTACATGGAGAAGATATCGCGGAAGCATCCGTCGAGATTGGACGCAGTTGGGGTGTAGGTAGCAAGGAATACAACAATGGAATATTAATTTTGATCGATTACGAAGGCCGAGAAGTTTTCCTCGCAACTGGCTACGGACTTGAAGGCGCTGTTCCGGACATCGTTGCAAAAGGAATTATCGATACAGACCTCACGCCACATTTCCGTGACGGCGATTACATCGGAGGACTCAACGCTGCTGTCGATTCACTCGCAAAACATATTGGCGGTGAATATACAGCGGAACGATATGAGAACACTGGATCCGACGTCAGTTTTTCTCCGGCACTGTTCTTCTTTGGATTCATGTTGCTGCAATGGATGTTCGCCATCATGGCACGCAGCAAATCGTGGTGGGCTGGCGGTATCTTTGGCGGTATTGGTGGATTGATCCTTGCAGTCATCTTCACATGGTGGATTTCCATTCCGATTCTTGTGTTCCTTGGGTTGTTGCTTGATTACATCATTTCAAAAAACTTCAAATCTCGTGCTCCGACTGCATGGTGGGCCGGTGGGAATTGGGGTCCTGGTACACGCGGTGGTATCGGTGGCCCACGTGGCGGCGGTGGATTCGGCGGTTTTGGTGGGGGATCATTCGGTGGAGGTGGTGCGAGAGGCAAGTGGTAAAAAAGATCTGTTTTTTTCTTGGAGATCTTTTTCACGTGTTACACTTTTCTCATGATCAAACAACTTTTTCTCGCGTCGGCAGTGCTGCTTGGCACAACTTGTACGGCGTTCGCAGCCGATCCAATTGATGATTCGTTGACGGTCACAGTGACCCCGCAGCAGTCATCAGGTGCGCCACGAGGAGCAACGCGTGTTCCATTCTTGAATCTCACCTTCTCCGCATCGTGCGATGAAGATGTCACGTTGAACAGTGTTGAAGTGAAGCATGGCGGACTGGGAAACAGCGATGATCTTTCCTCGGTGTATGTGTTCAGTTCCTCACGCCGCGTCTCACGTGCGGTGCAATTTGATACCAACTCGCAACGAGCCACGATCCGATTCCTGCGCGGTATCGTCATTCCAAAGTGTGATGTTGTCACGATGCAGCTCTTCGCCGACATTTCACGTGATGCCGATCCCTCTGGTGAGCATACGATTTCCATTCCAAGTGCGACGAGTATTCAATCCAGTGCCGCGCATGTGAATCTGCAAGCGTCCGAACCATCAGTCGTTGTCACGAAGCCAAAAGTAGAAGGAAGCATTGAAGTTCGCATGCTTCCGGCTGACAAGCGTCCACGCTACGGTAGTCGCGCTCGAGTCGCACGCATTCAACTCTCCAGTGATAATCAGTCAGCCCATAAAATCGAATCCATCACATTGACCAACCGCGGAAGCGCTCGCTCGCTCGATTTGCAACAGATCTACTTGGAAAATTCACGTGGTGAACAGATCAGTAACATCATTTCGAAAATGGATGAGAAGTACATCACGTTCAGATTCGATCCGCGATTTGTGTTGCCACGCAGTACCACGGTTATCTGGAACGTTCGTGGAATGGTCCGCGGATCCATCACCAAGACATTTCAATTTACCGTCGAGGAAGCATCGGACATTACGGCCGAAGCAGTCAAACGACTTTGAAACCATGATTTGAAGGTCTCCGCACTGGACTTCCTACGGACTTCTGTGAAACACTTTAGGGCATGCTGAAGCGAAGTTTCCTTGTCGGGTGCGTGCTTCTTGTCGGATGTGCTCCGAAGGAATTGCCAAACAATGAAGTACTGGAACGCGCGACGCTTGCAAGTCAGACGCTGGCATCCTCTGCATTTTCGATTTCCATGAATGGGACGTTTACCGCTTTGGAAACAGGGCAGCAAGTGACGGGCACATTTACGTCGGAAGGTGCTACCGATGATCATGGAAAGAAAATGTCACAACATATCGAGGCTGATTTGACGTGGGGCGGTGTCACAAAGCCGGCACATGTACTCTTCGCTGCAAATACATCCGTCATCAACAGCCAAACTTTTTTCTCCATCGAGAAAATACAACTGGAACCAAACTCAGCGGAGAACATGTTCTCATTCTTGACGCCACTGACTGGAAAATGGTGGGTCATGCCGTCGTCGGTAACCGGTAGTTTGAACATTGCGCCCGATCCCAATGTGCTGAAGGCACAAGCACAAGTAGTCCGCGTCGAGCGTGATGAAGGCATTCAAAAAACAGAGAATGGCTACGCGTATCATTATTTTGTGAGCTTGGATCAGGAGAAATTTCAGCGCTTCCTCAAAGATGCAGGACAATGGGATGAAACGCAGTTGGAAAACATGAAAGATCTGAAAGCCACGGGTGAATTGTGGATTGATGCGAAAACGTTCTACCTTGAATCCGCCGTGTGGAAGATTGAATCCGCACCTGTGATGGATGGAACACTGAGCGCTACCATTACGATTCAACTGCGTGATCACGATGAGGCACAAGATATCACTCAGCCAGAAAGTGCAGACGTGTTTCCGACCGAGGATTTTTCCCTTCCTGGAACCGACGACTCACTGGAGCCCGCTTCCGAATCTGGTACACTCCTCTAACGAATGCCTGACAATCAGCCCCCCCAAGTCTTCGACGGATTGACCGCGCCGTTGCCCAAGCCAACGCCCGACGTTCCTACGCCTGGTGTGCCGCCGACGCCGAAAAAGGAGCAACATCGGGCTGCCACGATGCTTTTTTACGTTGTGACCGCACTCTACATCGGGGCGGCATTTGTCTTGATGGCGATTCTGCCGTCCACCGATCCCACGCTTGAATCGCTAACGTCGATCGGAACGCTCTTCTTCGGACTGGGTGTTTTCATCTGGTTAGGAGTCGGCGTATTTGCCTTACTGCGTATCATGTCCGTCAAAACGAGCGGACGTATTCAGCGCATCGCATTACTGCGCATTTTGATCGTGGAAATTCCTGTCGTTGCAATCAGCTTAATGACATTGCTACTTATCAACCGTGAAGCGCCGATTGGTATCGATATTCTCGCACCGCTGACAGCCGATCAATATATCGCGCCTGTTTCCGTCACATTCGGTACCCAGACGGCAAATGAAATTTTTGCTGCAAAGCGTCAGAGTGTTATCAAATATCAGTGGGATTTCGAAGGCGACGGAAAGATTAACGTGGAAACCGCTGAACCCCAAGTCATCGCGTATTATCCTCGTGAAGGAATTTATCGCATCACGGCGACCGCATACCTGAATGACGGCACGATCAAAGTTCTGACACGCACGTTACAAATTCCGCGTAGTCATTTTGCAGTGGATCCAAATGATCCGGTCATCAATGAGCCTGTGACATTCAGCGTTAGTCACATGTTTACCAAAGAGACGGAGAAAAACTTTGTGAAGGCAACATGGGATTTTGAT
>JALHMU010000040.1:0-4631 GCA_022843885.1 Candidatus Peribacteraceae bacterium
TCCAGAGGATAAATCGATAATCGTCATTCACATCTTTGCAGAACAGTGCCACTGGCAAGTTCTTCACGATATTATCGAGCAAGAGCGTGACTTCACGGAAGCGACGCGTCATTTCCTTCGCAAGATCATCGGCAAGGTCCATACCGGACATGATGGCAAACAATGCTACACAGGAGATGATGCAGAAGAGAAACACGAGTCCGATCAGGAAGTACATGTATGGAAGAATCGAGTTTGTGATTTCTTTGAATTCTTTGGCTTCCATGTCGACGCCGAGGACAGCGATGGTTTCACCATTTGCGTCCTTGATCGGTGCATATCCTGACATCCATTCACCCCACATATCGATGGAGAAGGATTGGTCAGTCGTCGCGGCAATGAACGCATCTTCACGAAGTGCAGGAGCTTGGCTGACGTCATATGTATCTCCTGGATAGGACGCCTCCTCATCAGGCTCGACGACACCATCATGATCTTTATCCAATTCGACATCACTCGCGAGTGAATCTGCATCTGCAACGAATTCCAACATTTCCGGATTTTCAGTGCGTCGCATGATGTACGCATAGCGAATATTCGGATCACCACGGCGAATGTTCTGGAGACTCTTCACAAGGCTTTCAAACCCCGGAGTATCCATGTCATCAGGGCCTTGTACACGCTGAATATCAGCTGCATGTTCCGTCAGATTGTTTGCAGCGATCGCCGTAATGCGTCGTAGGTCACTTTTCAGGTGATCTTCCAGAGAAGAACGCATCTTTTGGAAGATTTGGAATGCCAAGCCTCCCACAATCGCGAAAAACAGCACGAAAAGCAGTGGCATAAGGAGCTGCCGATGTGACTTTTTGTTTTGAGACATTTCCTCTCATTATAGCAAAAAAACGACCTTTTTACGAGGCCTATTTATCATGAAAAAGGGTGAATCGGAATGAACCGACTCACCCTCCCCGGGCGACACCGCCCCGGTTAAACCAAAGGTTTCGGATCACCTCCTCTCAAAGAGTATTCTCATAGGTAATCCTCCCTTAGGAAGGCGCTCCATAAATAGAGCGTTCTCCTATTATCCAAATATTTACAAAACTGTCAAATACTTACCGACGCAACAAAGTGTCCATGATTTGAAGGAAGAGTTCATCTTCCTCTTCAGGCTTGATGACTCCAGGAATCTTCAAATATTCATCTGTATTCGTGACAGCATTGGAGAGTTCCGTGATAAGTCGTCGAGTGACGATGACTGTTTGGCCTGCATCATTTTCAAGGAAATACACTTTCTGTCCACAGCCTTCGACGCCCTGCTGGATTTCGTATCCAGACACATGGTCGAATTCAACGTCTGTAATGAATCCATCTGATGTGACAAGTTCGTCACCATCCACATACAGCTCTTTATCATCTGCGATCCAATGCATGCGACTTCCCGCAGCATCAATCAGCGTGGAACCCGTGAGTTCGATCTTTACGTGAAAGTCCGTCAGCATCGACAATTCTGGGGCGTCACCTTTGAAATCACATGGATCAATGTGCTGACTTGGAACCTGGTGCGACAAAATAACATTCTCATTTTGATTCACACTCAAGAGTTCCTGTGGGTATGCGAAGGAAACACCATCACCTACATATCTATTCCAACCAACCGGCAACGAACTTTCTGCTGACGCATTCGATGCAGAAGAAGCAGACGAACTGCTTTCTGGATTTTCAGAAGAGGGGAACAGCGTGCATCCGGAAAGAGCGAGAACGGAAAATAGCGAAACTACTGAAACAGCTTTCTTCATAGTGAGTGGGGGAAGTTACGCAGAAACAACGTGCACCAACGTGGCACGTTCTTTGCGTCCGTTGAATTTTTCGACGCGCTTCTCGGAGAAGGAAACCTTTCCATCGACAAGAGCGTGGATGGTCCAGTCCTTTCCAGCGTACGTGTTTTTTCCTGGGCGATACCAAAAGCCTTTCTGACGAATCAATACTTCGCCTGCGTTTACCGTTTGGCCTCCGAAGCGCTTCACGCCTCGGCGCTTTGATTGACTATCCCGGTTATTTTGCGTAGACCCGCCGGCTTTCTTGGTTGCCATACGTGCGGGCATTATACGGAGCTTTTGGCTCTGTGCAAGGATTTTTTTTCGATAAAAACACCCTGTGCGGGTGTATGAATACCATCTTCAATTGGTTGCGGGGGCAGGATTTGAACCTGCGACCTCAAGGTTATGAGCCTTGCGAGCTACCGGGCTGCTCCACCCCGCGTCATTGGGGTCACATTGTGCTGATGAATGCTCCAGAAATCAAGTTTCAAAGCCGCTGTTTCATCTGTTCGATCTTTTCCTTCTGGAAGAAGTACCACTGCCATTGTTCGAACACAGGAACACCGCGGAGCGTTTCTTCAAATATGGCTTCTCGTTGCGTTCCGTCTTTTTCCTGATTCGGATCATCGAACGTGATCGCATTCTCATCTGCGATGAATTGGATCGCTTTTTCCCCCGGATTGATACGATTCAAATTTTGCTTCGCGTACTTATCTTTGTACTGATCAGACTTCAGATAATCCAAATACTTGTATCCACTGATGATGTCCGATCGCAGCTTGTCGTTCTGCGCAAGCATCTCATTCAACTGACGATCGAAGAGAATGTTGTTGTAAAAAGAAATCGCCAAACCGAACGCCATTGCGCCGACAACACAAAGTCCGATGACGATGGTCAATTGCTTTGGAACCGGAGCAATCTCACTGCTGTAGGACATGGGAGCTCTAGCATACTGCCGGTGCAGCCCAAATTGTAGTGAAATCCCGATTTCTTGCTCAAAAAATGCTACGCTAGGTACGTATGAAGATTTTCTGCTCCGGTATCGGCGGGATCGGGCTCTCGGCCTATGCGAGCCATATGCATGCACGTGGGCATGACGTTTCGGGATCAGATCGATCGGAAAGCGAGCTGACAAAAAAACTCTCTGCAGCAGGCATTCGCGTTTCGTATACGCAAGATGGATCTGCGCTCTCCGGTGACACAGATCTCCTCATCTATTCAGAAGCAATTCCGACAGATGCACCCGAACGATCAAAAGCACGAAAACTGAACATTCTTCAGAAATCCTACTTCGAAGCACTCGGTGAACTGACACGCGGAACAAAACTTATCGCGGTCTGTGGGACGCACGGAAAATCATCGACGACTGCAATGCTCGCAAAAGTCTGTATCGATAACGGATTCGATCCATCGGTCGTCGTCGGAACGAAGATGTTTGAGTTGGATGGTGCGAACTGGCGAAAAGGGGAGAGCAATCTATGGATCGTCGAAGCCTGTGAGTATCGAAAATCTTTTTTGCATCTGTCGCCGGACACAATTCTGATGACGAATGTCGACGGTGATCACTTTGATGCATTTGAATCAGTTGATGCCTATACCGATGCATTCATTGAATTCTTACATCGCATGCCGGAAGCGGGAACGCTGATTCTCCATGGAAAAGATGGGGCTTCGGCCGCAGTCGCAAAGAGTGCAGGACGAGCCTTCTTGGATGCCGATGAGATGCCGTTTGTGAGCCTTGCCACGCCAGGAAAGCACATGCAGCAAAATGCACAACTCGTGTTAGCGGTTGCCGAACGTCTCGGTATCGATCACAAAGCTGTCATCGAAAGTATCAAAACGTACCGGGGCAGTTGGCGTCGTATGGAAGAGAAGGGGAGTACCGCGAAGAATGTATCGATTATCGATGACTATGGTCATCATCCCGTGGAGATCCGTGCAACGCTACAAGCAATCAAAGAAAAATATGTCGGTCGCAGACTTGTATGCGTGTTCCAGCCACATACACATGATCGCACGTTGACGCTGTGGGATGAATTCACGTCTGCATTCAGCGATGCATCAGTTGTTGTGATTGCGGATGTCTACGACGCACGTCCTGATACCGAGCGTGACAGTGTCGATATGCAGAAATTTGTGAAAGACATCGAAACACATTCACAAACAAAAGTGCATGCCGGACACACGCTCGAAGAAACATTGTCACTCTTGAAGAAGCTTCTTCAGCCGAATGATCTCTTGCTGATCATGGGCGCAGGAAACATTGGCACACTCGCTGATCCGAAACTGTATTAACGACGACGACTTGCAGCGCGTGCAGCTTCACGTGCTTTTGCAGCGTTCATCGTTTCTCGCTTCGTTGGACCACGCTGCAATGTCTTCGTCACAGTTGTGTCACACTTATAGGACACTTCGAGCGCTTCACGTTCATTGGCTTCTACTTTGGCGTAGACCGGTCGAGGCAACACACAATCCTGCATCGCATTCATGCGGAGCGTGTAGCTCCCGACCGCAACGTTTTTAAATGACTGTGGAGTCGTCCCGCGATACGTCACACCACCTGGGCCGATGAGACGGAAACTTTGCCCCGTTGGATTGCTCGTCACACCGATTGTTCCAAGTTTATCGTACGAATATTGTGCGACGACTTTGTATGTCGCACCTGTTTCAGTGACAAGGCTGACTTGTGGAATCGATTTCTCTTCGACGAGCGTTCCGTCTTTGTACACTTTTACACGCGCAGAATTTCCCGGTGATGGCGTGAAGCCAAGAAGCATCGTGCCTGTTTTTGGATACAGTGTGTGCTTTTTTGGATCGATGCCCGGCTGTGTACTT
>JALHMU010000040.1:4641-8343 GCA_022843885.1 Candidatus Peribacteraceae bacterium
GGTAGACCAGCGTCCATGTTCCCAGTAATTTCGGACCTACTTGTTCGACTGTGAGAATCACCGTGTCGCCGGCAGCAGATGCCTGACCGATCGTCGTGACAAAGAAAAGTGCGAGCAAAGAAAGAGAGAGATGCTTCATATGCAGTCAGTATTCAGAAACAATCGAGAAAAGGAAAGTTACAACCCGAGTTTTTTATTGCCAAGCAGCGCTCAATGCTGTGTCCCACGTTGCGCGCGTCGTGGTGAGATCCAGCTTCAGCAGCGTGGTTCCATTTGATGTAACAGAAAGTTCAGACATAGGTGTCGTCGTTCCAACTTTTACTGCAGGAACAGTGTGTGCTTGTGCGATCTGAAGGAATTCCTGTTCGTTCTCTTTTGACACTTCGACAATGAACCCGCCTGTCTCCGAGAAGAGCAGCGCATCTGCACGTAATGCGCTCTTGAATGCAGACAGATCGATCTGCACTCCGATCGAACCACCAACTTTGCGCTGTGGAGCGGTCATCTCGAACAATGCGAGTAGCAATCCACCATCACTGATGTCATGACTCGCGAGAATTTTTTTCTTTCCGACAAGTTCATGCATACAGAGCAGTTCTTGTTTTACCTGTGTGAAATCCGGGTTCGGCACATTCTTTCCGATGAGATCATCACGGTTTGCTCCGAGCATCTGTTCCAAGATCTGATAATACGCCGAACCACCGCATTCATCTTTGCGTTCACCGAGAACGTAGATCGACGAATCGGATCGCTTCAACTGAATGGTGACCGCATCGCGTCCATCTTCCATCTTGCCAAATGTTGCAACAACGGCTGTCGGGTCGATGCCGCCGTTATACAAACTCACGTTTCCGCTGATGATCGGCACAGGCTCATTATCGATATCGATACCACGTGCAGCATCGCTGATCCCACGCACGCCTTCTGCAAGTGACCATAGCTCTTCGGGAATTTCCGGGTTGGCGTAGTTCAAACAGTCCGTCAGTGCGATTGGCAATGCGCCAACAGCAGCAATATTTCGCATCGTTTCCACCGTTGCATTCACGCCTTGCAGATACGGAGAAATGCGACCGTACCGGCCGTTTCCACCGCTTGCCATAGCAACACCTGTGTAGAGATCTTTGCCGTCCACGTTCCAACCATCGTGTGAGCCGGCATGCACGTAACTCTGAATATCTTGCAGTGGCAGGATGACACCCGCATCCGATTCACCCGGTTCAAGCTGCGTATTGCCCATCACGTTCTTGTCGTACTTTCGGAAGACCGGCGCTTTGTTCGCATGTGATGGATGCGCGATCATCGTTGTGAAAATATCTTGAATGCTAAATGTTTTGCCGTTCACGGTAATGTTGCCATCTTTCTGCGTGATCACAGGCTCTTTTTTGGTTGATGCCCACGGCTTGATGTCGCGCACATACTGCAATCCTGACGTAATATCTTCCGATGATGCTTCGCAGACCTTCTCACCTTTGTACATCAGAGTGTAGGTCTCATCTTCTTGTACTTTCCCGATCACAGATGCACGTGCGCCTTCGGCAACACTTGGAAGATCCCACGTCACGTTGTAGTGATCGAGAATTTTCTGCGTGAGATCCGGATGACAGATCCAACAGAAACGTTCTTGTGTTTCCGCACACGCAATCACTTCTGGTGGAAGATCGTTCAGTGAGACGTGCACTTTTTCCAAATCGACGATTGCACCCATCTTTTTCGGTGCAACTTGTTCAACAGATGCGCAGACAACGCCGCCTGCGCCAAGATCTTTGAAGCTGACACGATGTAGTTGTTTGTCACGTGCGAGTATATCGAAGAGATCGTAGGTAGAAGCCAAAAGATGACGTTCCAAGAATGGGTTTGGCTCCTGCACGGCACCGGTATTTTTCTCTTCACCATCCAGTGTTTGACTTGCAAATGAAGCGCCGCCGAAACCGCTGCGGTCGGTTGGTTTGCCGATCAAGACGATGTCATACCCAACTTTTCCTGCTTCATCCGGAACATAGCTGTGGATGATCTCATCTTCGCGAATTAATCCAAATACAATCGCGTTCACGAGACATTGTTTGTTATATGCCGCATCGAAGTACGTATCGCCACCCAAGTTCGGAATACCAAGTGGGTTGGCATAGCCGGCAATGCCGCGAATGACTTCTTTCGCAATCGAACGACTATCATCCGTTTTCAGATCGCCTAAACGAAGGCTATCCATACACCCGATCACGCGACCACCCATACAGAGTACGTCACGGACGCAGCCACCGATTCCGGTTGCCGCACCTTCATAGGGAACAATTTGTGACGGCTTGTTGTGCGACTCATGACTGACGACGAGGCCCCAGCGTTGTCCTTTCGGACCATCGGTGATGGCAACAATGCCGCTATCTTCTTTCGGTCCGAGAATCACTTTGGAACTATCGGTCGGAAATTGTTTTAAGAAACGACGTGATGATTTGTAGCTGCAATGTTCGCTTCCTTGAATACCCCAAATAACCGCTTCTGTCAGCGTTGGATCTCGTTTCAACATTGTCGATACTTTGCGCGCCTCTTCAACAGTCAGCCCGATACTATGTTTCTTCAGAAGTGCAGAAACATCCGTGTCGGAAAGGGTCGAGAAGGGGAGTGTAACGACTGTCATAGCTGTATTCGGAGCATACGTCATACGACAAAAATGACCAATCCCAAATCGGCACTTTCGATGTATGCTTGCGCTCTATGAAACGAATCCTTGCTCATCTTTCACAGGAACGACTCGCCGGTGGCGCATTGGTCTTGGCATTCACCCAGTTCGGCGCCTCGGGCGCAGGATTTTTCCGTGACCAAGCCTTCTCGATCATGTTTCCGATCAGCCAAGATGCGGTTGATACGGCGTCGGTCTACATCTCGTCGTTTCGCCTCAGCGACCTCTTGTTTCAGGTCTTCGTCATGTCATCGTTGAGCGTTGTCGTTGTTCCGTTCCTCGCTGCACATCTTGCACACGGGAAACGCGAAGAGATGAATCGCATGATCACGAGTTTGCTTACATTGTTCGGTATCGTCTTTGGTGTGACGGCGTTGGTACTTGCGATCTTCTTGCCGAAAATTGCGCCATTGCTCGTGCAGTTCGAAGGTGAATCCTTGAAGCTCTACATTTTCTACGCGCGTATGGCGCTGCTCACAAACTTCCTCTTCGTGTTCGGAAATACGCTCGGTCAGTATCTCATTTCGATGCAGAAATATTGGGTCTACGGACTGACACCCATCATCTGGGCCTTGGGAACGATTGGCGGAACGTATCTTCTGACGCCGTACATCGGACCAGCAGGACCAATGGTAGGTACCGTGATCGGTACGGTCATCTATGTCGTCTATCGTTTTTATGGCGTCTGGAGTTCCGGTTTCCGTTTCGAAATGCCATCGGAAGGCATGGTGCACAGTGAACTCGCGCACATGGGCTGGCTGATTATTCCGCGTATGGCTGCGCTTGGTGCATTGCAACTACAGTTACTCCTCTTCGATCGCTTGGGTTCAGGCCTCGCTCCGGGGGCCATCGCCGTGAACTCATTTGCTCGCAACTTTCAGTCAGTTCTCGTTGGCGTCGCAGGCATCGCATTGGCACAGTCGGCATTCTCACTCCTCGGACAAGCTGCAGCGAAGAAAGAATATGGTCGCTTCTGGACGTACATGAAAAAGGGGACGATCTATAACCTGATCCTGACTGTTCCGGGA
>JALHMU010000041.1 GCA_022843885.1 Candidatus Peribacteraceae bacterium
AGTCAGGCTTCAGCTCATGTGAGAAGTCACCGTTGGCAATCTTCATCGCAGCGACTTGAATTTTGCGGAGTGGATGCGTGATCCACACGGCAAGGAGCTGTGCGAAGACCGTGATACCAAGCAAGAGAATGGCGATCGAGATCAAGAAGAACGTCACGACGAATCGTTGTGTTGTTTTCTGTGCGCCTGCAAGAACGTCGGTTGCTTCGGCATTGATCTTTTCCAATGCCTGCGTGTTCTGGACGATAACGCTTAACGCGTTCTGTACTGCCACCGGATCTTCTCTCTGATCTTGGAGTACATGCAATGCCTGCGTTAATGCGGCCAACAGAGATTCTTCTTGTGAAATCAATTCGCTCTTCTCTTCGACGGCCAAAGCTTGATATGTCTCGCGAGATGCGCCCAAGCTCAGTGTATTTTGATACAAATCTATCGCTTCGTTCACCGGTTCCTCTGCGGCACGAATGCGCGAAGGATCGGTCAGAACGCTGGAATCGATAACGGCCTCGCGAATGTCGCGCAGAGTCAACTGTGCTTCATAGCGTGCTGTTTGCGAATCCGCGATACTTGGAAGAAGGTCATATACCTCCTGGGCGAGGATCACGAGCATTCCGGTAAGAATGATCGCAAGTCCAAGAAAGGAAATGAGGAATTTATCCCTGAGGGTGATGCGAGGAAAGCGCATGAATATGTGTGTTTGGGTGTGAAATGACTATCTCATGATTTTAGCACACTTTTTTGCCTTAAACAAGGGCTCAATCCCCCATTTGCTCCTGTAGGAAAGCATGCATAAATCGATAATATTCGAGCCCTTCTGGCAAGTAATAGCGTCGTAGGGTATTCCACGTGAAAGAACGGATACTCCCGTGGTTCATCAGATCGGTTAAAAGTAGTTTTACCGGAGCGTAGGGACGAATGGCATCGGCCAATTGGAGTGAATTTGTATACGGGAAAACTTTGTCATCCTTGGTATGCAAGATGTACACCGGCGCGCGAACGCGTGACACAAAATGCACTGGAGATATTTCACGGCCAGCATTTTTATAGAATTCCGACGCAAACAATTGCTCCAAAGTCGGGTACCCATTGCGGGAACCCATCGCAGTCAAATCTTGTACATATTTCGGACTGGGCTGGAGTTGTACATGAGTATTTTGAAATGATGCTTTTCCGTGCAGGATGAAATCAGGCTGATCTTCCGAATCGAAAAATGGAGAAAAAGCGAGAATGAATGAAGCGCGATCTTGGAGAGCTTGGTCGGACGCTGCGGCAAAAATTGGACCATTGCCAATGCTCACACCAAAAAATCCAACAGAGGAAATATGACGTGTCGGATCATCCAAAAAATGCAACGTGAGATTCACCAAATCCTCATTGGTCTGACGAGTGGGCAATGTGACCGGATCCCCTTCCTCACGTGAATATGCAACAACGAGAAAACCAAGTCTGGCAAACGTTTCCGTGATGCGCAGCATCTCCGGACTTTGGTTGGCTTTTGTCGCCCACGGTGCATATAAAACGAGCATTTTGTCGTACGTCGGCGGCTCAAATGTCACGACATTAATCGTACGTCCGTTTTTGAGTTCGATCCGCATTTGCTGTTGAAGAGGATCATCGGTCAGATAGGAAAGCCAATGCAAACGATCATTTTTGAAAATGATGTTCGTCATCACTGCAACGGTGCGTGCGTGACTTGAAATGCGAGGCAGCTGAAAGAGAACGAACGATACAATCGCAAAACCAAGAATAACAACCAAGAATCGGAAAATATATTTCTTTCGTCCGGAAGTGAAAATTGCTAATGAAAGAAATGCCATCGCTATGAATGAAGTTGTAGATTATTTACAGTCAGGTGACGACATACCGTCACCATCACAATCGATACTTGCTTGGCTACTGGAAGATGCAGAAGACTGAGTGCTGCTCATCGTTGACGAAGCTCCGACAGAAGATGGTGGTACGTACGTCTGAGATGTGGACGATGCGCCCGTATCGATACAGACACCTGCAAGATCGCAGAATTGTGAATCGCTGCACTCATTTTGACAATCTTCACAACGACAGTCTTCGCCAAGGTGGCCGCTATCACGGCAAAGGCCATCGAGGTTACAGATGATTGATTGTTTGGCAGACGCATTTGTCGGAGTGGCCGGCGAACATGCACCATTGTTCTTGAATTGAAGAATGCGGTTGTTTCCGTTATCTACTGCGTACAACGTGCATTGTTCTTGTACGAAGACCATACCAAGTGGATAGCGAATGGTTGTCGCAATCGGCGGGAAGCTTGTGACGTTCGTATTGAAACTCGGAGCACCCAACGTGACTTCCGGTGTCACGCTTACCGGCGTATTTGGATTGGTGTTTTTTCGGAAGGCAACAATACGGTTGTTCAAGGAATCGCTGACGAACAGATAATTTCCGTTCGCGGTCATATTTTGCGGAGCGAGCAGGTTGAGATCGCCAGCATTTCCGAGTGAAAGAACCATATTCAACGGACTGTTATCGACCGTCTTGATGCTTCCGAGTTTGAAGATGACCACACGGTGATTTCCAGTATCGGAAACATACACGTTGTCGCCATCGACCAGAACGCTACGAGGCAAACTAAGTTGATCGAGCGCCTGACCTTCCGTGACACTTACGAAACTTTCCTGACCAAGGACTGCGTCTGCAGCTTGTCCATTTTGGATTCCTTTCCTGAGATCAAATCTGAGAACGCGATTACGAATCGTATCTGCAACAAAGAGGTATCCGCGTGGACTGACCGAGACGCCGCGTGGCTGGTAGAAGTTGTCTGCCTGTGCGTCGGTAGCAGTCGTGATTCCGTCGGCAAAATTCGGCTGACCAAGAACGTAATCCGCCGCAGTATTCTGCGCAAATCTCGCTGCCGACACATTCGTATAAACAAGCACGCGATGGTTCCCGCTATCGGTCACGAACAGTCTGTTACCAGCAAGATCAACTGCGAGTGATGTCGGCTGATTCATTTTCGATTCAGATGTTCCCGGTGTACTGGTCGTGAAGTTCGGCTGACCAAGAATGAAGTCGGCTTGCTTGTCTTCGAACTCATTGTTCGTCGTGAGTTCGTACACAATGACGCGATTGTTTCGCTTATCAGCGACGAACGCTAAGTGATGCTTCGTATCTGTGACGATATCAGTTGGACTGCTCAAGCCGATATTACCGAGACCGCCGCGAGCGTTTGGTGCGTACTTATCGAATGCTGGAACATATTCGCTTTGGTCACCCATCTGACCGATCGTATCGGTAGCAGGTTGGTTCATCGTGAAACATCCGCATGTCTGCTCGTAGCATGCGAGAAGTTCACTCGTACATGTGGGAGAGCACAAACTGTCGATCTGACCGTTTCTGATTCCTGCATCGCATTCTTCACCTTGCTGCAGAATACCGTCACCACAACGTGGAACGGTTTGCACGTCACAGACGATACCAAGTCGAGATGCTTCTTCTGCAGTCCAGCAACCGACATTTGCAACGCAGCACACGCTTGCACTCGAATTCCAACCATCAACCGATGTGCTACTGCTTCCGCCATTTCCACCGATCACTCCGTCATCAGATGAGCTTCCTCCGGATGTATTGGAATCAGAAGAAGATCCTCCCGTAGAAGAATTTCCGCTATCGGAGGAACCTGTGCCATTGGAAGATCCGCCACCTGTTGAGGATGTATTTCCATTTGTGGATGAACCACCTCCGGAACTGCTTGGTGCACTTCCGGAAATATCACCCCATGAACTACTGCTTCCATTGCTGGATGGTGTTGAGGAAGGGCCACCGGCAGATGAACTGCTGTTCGCGGAACTGGTTCCCGCAGATGAAGACCCTCCACTTGTTGATGATGCACCGGAACTTCCTCCTCCACTGGAAGATCCACCGCTGGAACTTCCACCTGTGGCAGACGATCCGCCACCGGAAACTTCACCGGAAGGACCGGCATTCGCACCACCTGAACCTTGGCTGCTGGCTGCGGAGGTTGCTGTACTGCTTCCACCACTGTTTTCTCCGGAAATGTTTCCAACAACCGATGGGCCGTTTCCAGGGACGCCACCTGCGGGCGTTCCAATATTTCCGCTGACTTGACCTGAGAAATCCGACAAAGGACATGAGGTCGTACCAAAATCTGCCGCGGGGAAACAATAGAAACCAGCATCTTCGTCTTGTCCTGTGGGATCCTCTTCGCAGCAGATCGAGCCTTCTCCGCATGGAGGTCCGTCTCCACATCCAAACGTACAGACGCCATTCACCATGATTCCCGCGCAAGAACTGACGGAACTCGAGCCGCCACCATTATTTCCAGTCGTACTTCCTCCGTTATTTCCTGCCGTACTTCCTGCGTTCCCTCCGGATGTGGTTCCGGTCAGATCATTCCCGTCGCATTTATCGGCGCATGAGGAGCACGGCACATTGCCGTTACATTCGTCACTGACACAATCTTCGCAGTCCTTACATGCAGTAAGAACAACGGCTAGACAGGCAATGCTCGATAAGAGAAATCGTTTTTTCCAAGAAACCATCTTGGGGGCTATCCTCTCAATAACGCGGCTTTGAAGCAACATCCGCCGTCTTTTCCGCTCGACTTCATGGCGTTTTTCACGTGAATTGTGCATTTGTGCGGTCTTCCGTTCATGGAGGTTTTCCTCTACCAAAACACTCGTTTTTCTGCTATACTAAAGAGAAATGTCCAAAAAACACCAACTGCTTTCCATCGAGCAAGAAGAACATATTTTGAATTCACTCGTCGCGGGCAACTTGCTCACGCCGACCGATATCAAAGACGTTCGTCGACAATCGGAATTGGAAGACATGCCGGCGTTTGATTTGGCGATCGAACGAACGAATCTTTCCGGCGCACAGTCGGGACAATTGATCGCTCGTGAGTTCAACTGGCGCTTCACCGATTTGTCGAAGTGGAAGCCAACATCGAATGCACACACACTCGTGACCGGAAGCATGGCGCGCAGTCGCAGAATTCTTCTGTTCGCATTGGATGACATGCAAGCCAGCGTCGCGACGGATGATCCACGTGACATGCGTGGCGTGCATCTTTTGGAAAAGAAACTTGGTCGACCGGCTCGCATGTACTTTGCGATGCACAACGACTTGAAGTCGGCATTCCGCTGGTACAAGACAGACATCAAGCCTGCTGCAGAAACACTTGTGAAACGACATCAAGATGCGGTGCGCACAGGTATTCAAGACGACTCGATTCCAAAACTTTTGGATCTCATCATGCGTCATGCCGTTGCAAGCGGTGCATCCGACTTGCACATCGAACCGCATCGAAACGAATTTATTATTCGTATGCGTGTCGACGGCATCATGCAACAGGAACTCACATTGCCGATGGCAATTCATGAACTCGTGATCTTGCGTATCAAAGTTCTTGCGAAGCTCGCAACAGACGAACACATGATGCCGCAAGACGGAAAGCTCGCGATCATCGATGAAGATGACGTGAACCAACGCACGGACGTTCGTATTTCGATCGTGCCGACCATTCTGGGAGAAAAATGCGTGATGCGTCTTATGACTGCAATGGAACGTGGACTCAACTTGAACCGTCTCGGTCTCGCTCGCTCCGATCTTGAGATCATGAAGCGTCAGGCCGCACGCAGCTGGGGAATGATCCTCGTCACGGGACCAACAGGTTCCGGAAAAACAACGACGCTGTATTCGGTTCTGAAAATGTTGAACGATCCGGAAGACAACTTGATGACCATCGAAGATCCGGTCGAATACGAAATGAAAGGACTGACGCAGATTCAGGTGAACAGCCAAGTCGGACTCTCGTTCGCTACGGGTCTTCGCACCATCGTTCGTCAGGACCCGGATATCATCCTCGTCGGAGAAATCCGTGACGAAGAAACGGCTGACATCGCGGTCAACGCCGCTATGACCGGTCACTTGGTGCTCTCCACGCTGCACACCAACGATGCTGCTACTGCTTTCCCTCGTCTCCTTGAAATGAACGTCGAACCGTTCCTCGTTGCATCAACGGTGAACATCGTCGTCGCTCAGCGTCTCGTTCGTAAGATCTGTACACATTGTATTCGTAGCGAAGAGTCCTCACTGGATGAACTCGCGAATCGCCTGCCGATTCATGCGCTTGAAATGCTTGGACGTCAGAACACGAAACTCCGCCTCTATAGAGGTATGGGTTGTAGCATGTGTAAGTTCACCGGATATCTTGGTCGCCAAGGTATCTTCGAAATCCTGGAAGTCACACCGGAAATTAAGAAGATGATCATGTTGCACGCCAACGCAGATGAAATTGCCGTACAGGCAAAGAAACAAGGTATGCGCACGATGTTCGAAGACGGTATCGATAAAGTTATTCAAGGTATCACCACTATTGAAGAAGTCTATCGTGTCGCCGTCAGTACCTAACCTCTCCTATGAAATTCAAACGTCGCCTTCGGCTTATAGATTCTCTCACGTTGATGAAACACTTGAGCATGACGCTCAAAGCTGGACTCAACGTCTCGGAAGCTCTCAACACGCTTGATGCGAAGAAAGGAAGCATGCTGAAGAAAGTGATCGATCACCTTCGTACCAGCGTGGAAAGCGGACACACCTTCTCGGAAGCAATGGAAACAGCACCACGCGGTTTCCCACCAACCGTGTTGCAGTTGATTCGTACCGGAGAACTCTCTGGTGCGTTGCGCGAAAACATTGAAGAAGCCTCCGACTACATCACGGAAGTCGCCGAAACTCGCCGCGAAGTTCGTGGTGCGATGTTGTATCCGGCACTCGTATTCGTTGCTGTCACGGGTCTTGGTCTGTCGATCTCGATGTTCGTGTTGCCGCAGATCGTCCCATTGTTCGAAAGCATGAACGTAGAACTCCCACTCGCAACGCGCATCTTGATGAAGATCGCCAAAGCCTTCGAAGCACACGGTTGGCTGATCGTCATCGGTGTCATCTTGGGATTCGTCGGTATTATTTTCATCTTCCGCATCCCGGCGCTGAAGCCGATCACGTCACGTATCTTGCTCGGCATCCCGATGATCGGAAAAATCATCCACCTCTTTAACTTGATGCACATCTCACGCACGCTCGGAAGTCTTCTGGGCAGCGGTATTCCGATCGTCGAATCAGTGCAGATTACCGCACGTTCGATCGATAACCCTGTCTATCAAGCGATTCTCATCGATGTGAGTAAGCAAGTTGCGGACGGCAATCCCCTTTCTGAAGGACTCTTGAAGCACAAACGTATTCCGACATTGTTCCAGCGTCTCATCAGCGTCGGTGAACGTACGGGAAGTATTCAGGAAACATTCATGTACTTGAGTGAGTTCTACAGCTCTGAACTGAAACACTCGGTGAAGAACCTGTCGACCGCACTTGAACCAGCGATGCTTATGATCGTCGGTAGCATGGTCGGTTTCGTGGTGTTCGCCATCATCACGCCGATTTACGACATCACGGGAAGCATTCAATAGGTGGTAGGTTTTAGGTTGTAGGTTTTCGGAAGTGATGACTGATCACTTCGTTTTGGGATAAGATATTTTTATTCCTCTCACATCGATGAAATTGATGTCCGCCCTAAAACCTATCACCTATCACCTAAAACCTCGCCGTGGTTTCACCATGATCGAGATGATCATCGTGATGACGATTTTCGCCGTGGCAGTCGCAAGCACGTTGCCGCTCTTGTCTGCGTATAAACAGAAACAAAACCTTCCAACACTCACGACGGAACTCATTCAGACCCTTCGACGTGCGCAAGGTCGTGCACTCTCGGGAACCAATGGACTACCGTGGGGCGTGGCAATTGTCCGCGACGATACGGAAGGCGCGACAGCGGATTCTTATGTAATGTTCGCGGGTGATCTGTCTCCAACATTCGAGAAGTATCAAGAGACGCACGAGGCCAAACGCCCCTTTCGCATCTGCACCGATAAAGCTGACGGACAAATCATTTTTCCGTCGGATATCCGCATTGAAAGCAACGAAAACTACTTCATCGAAATCTATTCTCTCGATGATGAATTTGAGAAGACATACATTCTCATCAACACTGCCGGAACCATCGAACAATCGAAAACACACACCGAAACATGTAATCCGACATTCTAGCGGTTTGCAGCAGGAAAGGAGTTCAGGCAACCCCATTTTTGCGCTGCGCATTTACAGGAAG
>JALHMU010000042.1:0-6573 GCA_022843885.1 Candidatus Peribacteraceae bacterium
TTCTGGCTGCAAACGACAACGATATCATGAAGTTCAATCGCGACTCTTACACGTATGTGTGGCCGCGTGACGGTGCCTTCGTCTCGATGGCTCTCATCAGGGCTGGGCAGAATGAAGCGGCTCGTCGTTTCTTCGAATTCTGCGCACGCGTACAGACCAAAGAGGGCTACTTGCTGCACAAGTACAATCCGGATGGTTCATTCGGTTCGTCATGGCATCCATGGTTCAACGGTGGAGCCATGCAGCTGCCGATCCAAGCCGATGAGACTGCGTTGCCGATCACAGCATTGTGGCAGTACTTCCTGCGCTTCCAAGACTTCGAATTCTTGCACGAGCTGTATCAAAGCTTCGTGAAAGGTGCTGCAGATTTCTTGATGACGTACGTCGACAGTCAGACCGGATTGCCGCTTCCAAGTTACGATCTCTGGGAAGAACGCCGTGGCGTGTTCAGTTTCACGACTGCTGCAACCATCGCTGGACTCCGTGATGCTGCAAATATTTCCCATGCACTCGGTCATTTCCGTCATGCCGCAAAGTATCAAGATGCCGCAGACAGTATGAAGCAGGCGTTCTTGAAAAACTTATACGATGAAGACACGAAGTCATTCATGAAGAAAGTGCAATTTGATAAGGGCAACATGATTGAACGTGATACGACGGCTGATGCGAGTCTTGCATGTATCTGGATGCTCGACATTCTTCCGGCAAACGACCCGCGCATGATCACGACAATGGAACGATTGAAAAAGGAATTAACCATCAAGACAGCTATCGGAGGAATGGCTCGCTACAGCCATGATCCATATCATGCCATCGTCAAAGGCAACCCCGATGTTCCCGGCAATCCATGGATCATCACGACACTCTGGCATGCTGCCTGGCAGATCGAACGTGCGACAACACTCGAGGAATTAAAAGAGCCACTTGCCGCACTTGAATGGGTCAAAATGTTTGCGACGCCATCTGGCATTCTGGCCGAACAACTCGATCCATTTACCGGAGCACATCTTTCCGTCTCACCACTCACGTGGAGTCATGCGGTTTTCGTCGATGTCTTTTTGCGCTACAAGGACAAAATCCATAAGCTGAAAGATGCGAAATAATTCTATGCAGAAAGATCCGACCGTTCTCGGCATTGACCTTGGTGGGACGAAAATTGCAATTGCCCGTTATAGAGGGAAAGATCTGGTGCTCGAGGAGAGTCAGATTTTTCCTTTGGATACAGAAAACGGTTTTGAAAGCGTCAAAGAACAGCTGATCGATGTGGTCGAGCGCTATCGAAAAGACGATACGAATGCGATCGGCATCGGGGTTCCAGGACTTGTGGATAAACATTCTGAGAAAATTTTGAAACTGCCGAATATTCCGGGTGCCGAACATCAGGATCTCGTCGGTTGGCTGGAACATGAGACCGGCTTACCGGTCACAATTGCCAATGATGCCGAACTCTTCACACTCGCGGAAGCCCTGTACGGAGCGGGGAAAGGGGAGTCAGTTGTCGTTGGTATCACGATGGGAACAGGCGTCGGTGGCGGCATTGTGATCGATCGGAAGATCTTCCGTGGAGCAAATGGCTTCGCCGGAGAGATTGGACATATGCTGCTTCAGCCCGGATCTCCACCATTTCCGACAGAAGACAAAAGGGGAGAGGTCGAACAGTTCTTATCCGGTACGGCGATGGGCAAACGCTGTGAAGCGGCGAAGAATCCGGAAGAGTATTTGGACGGTGAAGTCTGTGACTTCATGCAACCGGATGTCTTCCGCGAAGTCGCATGGCTCATTACAAACCTCACACATGTGCTCGATCCATCTGTCATTGTCTTCGGAGGCAGTGCCGGACGTGCGCTCAAGCCACATCTCAAGAAAGTCGAGACAGAGCTGAAGGCATGGATGCTTCCAGGGACACCACTACCAAAGATCATTGTGTCCGAGATGGCAGATGCAGCGATGCGCGGTGCAGCAGAATGCGCAATGAAGTTAGCTCGCTGACGTATTCAGAGGAGATTACTCAAGGAAGACGCATACGTTGTCTTCACATGTACCTTCACCGAAGATGCCGCAGTGAGAATCTTGTGTACATTCTACGCACACACCAACATTACAATATTTGACTTCAAAACTGTCCTCACTTAAGCAGTCCGCATCCGAGAGACATTCGGAACTAGCAGGGCTTGATGGTGGATTGCCCGTATCCGTACCGCCGTCCCCGTCATCACTGCTTACTGCCGTGCTTGCAGCCGCACTCGTAGCAGTACTTGTGGCAACGCTACTTACAGGATTATTCGGCCTATCTTTTGGTTTGATGATTTCTGCATTCAACATCGCCGCGGATTGTGTGTCATTCAGAAGTTGCGCAGCGATCAGACCGATCACGAGAAGAATGCCGAGAGCGATGAGTATTTTTACGTTCTTGTGCATAGAAGGGGGGGAAAAATGGAGCTTGGAATTACACGACAGGTGCAGTCATACAGCCGCCATTGTCGCAGACCGGATAATCAGGATCAGTACAATCGCCATTATCGACGCACCCGCGTGGACCGCACGTGCCAAAAACGCACTCGGGCTTGGCTTTGTCCGTACAATCGGCATCTACCTGACATCCGCGTTTATTTTTTATACCGTTGATCGTCATCGCCGACGGTGCACCATTCATGAATTGTGCAGCCACAACGAGTGCGATGACGAGAAGAATGCCGATACCGATGAGGATTTTTACATGCTTGTGCATACTGTTTGGTTGGCATTATTCATATGTTGTTAGACAGTGTCAGCTTCTCTGCATCCTCCATCTTCACAGATCGGATAGTCCGGATCGGTGCAATCCTGATTTGTTTCACATTCTCCGATATCAAGTTCGGCACAAACCGAGGATCTGCAGACTGGAAGAGAAGGATCATCACAATCATTGTCGGTAAAACATTCGACGCAACTGTTATTGACGCACGCAGGCCAACCTAGGCTCTCTTGGCATTGTTCATCGGTTATACAGTCCACGCAGGAATTGTTTACGCAATACGGGAAAAGAGTATTACACTCACTGTTGCCGGTACATTGAACGCAGACATGGTTGCTGCAAATCGGGTTCATAAAGCCACAATCCGCATTCGTATTGCATTGCACAGAACTGCTAGAGGAACTTACGCTACTGGAAGTGCTGGAAGGTGTAGATGCTTGAGAAGATGCCTGAGACGTTGCGCTGCTCGTGCTCGAAGAGCTACTCGAGTCCTTTTTCTCTTTCTTCGCGTTCTGTATTGCTGCGGAAGGGACCATGTCCATATATTGTGCCGCTGCGACGAGTGCAACGATCAGGAGGATAAGAACAGTGATCAATACTTTCGTATTCATTTTCATATGTTTGTCAGATAAAGAGATGAAAAAGGAATATTTCCCGTAGCTTTTCGCAGATGAAATGTAATGTCAAATCTAAATGGACGAGCCTGTCAAACTTCCATTCGGGTACACTCACAGCAATGTCTGCTCCAAAGAAATGGTTCATCGTTGCGATTCTCCTCGGTCTGATTGTTCTGGCTACGGTGTTTTTGCCCAACTGGAAAGCCATCGGAATGATCATGGGCATCGGCTTTGATGAGCATTCTTTTCAGCCACTGACACTCTTCACCGACACACCAACACGTGAGCGCGTCACGGTGGAAAGCGATGCAGATCGCACGATTCAGATCGATATCTACAGCACCGAGGCATCGAAATCTTCAAAGAAGGGGATGATCATTTACACGCCATTCATCGCAGGAGGCTTGGATGATCCGCAGATTCAACGTATTGCGGACACATTTGCACGGCTTGGTTTCACCGTCGCAGTTCCTTCAAAAGTGATCAATGGACCGGTTGTGAGTACCGACGATACCGAAGATATTCTCGCAACAGCTGAGTATCTCCGTGCATCAGACGTCTATCAGGTGACAGAGCTTGGTTTCATGGGTTTGTGTTTCGGAAACGGTCCACTGTTCGCTGCAGCGACAAGTCCTGAACTTCAGGATGCCGTTCGATTTGTGATCGCATTTGCTCCCTACTTTGATTTTGAACATGCAGTTTCGTATCTCAAGACCGGACAGTATGCATATGGAGAAATCACAGGAACGCATGAACCGGCACCGTATGGTGTGGCACTGGCAGATGAAGCACTCGCGTATTACGGACTGAAGAATGTACCGCTCGATCAAGCGTTCCAAAGTCCGCCGTTTGTTGCGCTCCGCAAAGAGCTGTCACCTCAGGCACATCTGGAGCAGATGAATTTTGATGTCTATCTGATGCATTCCATCGATGACAGTTTCATCCCGTACACCGAGTCATTACGATTTGCAGATGCGCTGAAAGATCGCACAACGGTGCAGCTTTTACTCAGCAACATCTTCACACACGAAGAGTTTAGGCCACTTACACCAAAGAATATCTACCACTATTACGCACCAGAACTCTGGAAGATGTATCGGTTTGCATCGGTCTTCCTCACGCGTCATGCACCCTAATCAACCATCGTACTGATTCAACATCGTGATGAAGAGCCACGTGAACATGATCAATCCAACCACAAACAACATCACCATTTCCGTTGATTGGAATTCAAATCCCATCAGATTGATCGGTCCGGAACTGCGGACTGGTGGAGCATTACGCAGCAGGGGATCGATCACTTCGGCATACATGAGTGTCTGCACCTTTGCAGTCATGAACAGCGAGATACCGGTCGATGCAATGAGTGAAACGAAAACTTTCGGCCAGTGGAGTTTGTGACGCATGGCCCCAGTATCAACTACGAAGCGTCACGGAGTCTACAGAAGTTTGCTCTGCGTCGATCCATGTGAACGTCGTAGCTTCATCGGTCCAGTTCACATCACTGACAGCATTGCGATCGGCAAATCCACCCAATGACACTGTCACAGCGCTGTTCCCTGAGGTGACTTTGTTATTCACAATATTGGCCGAGAGCGTGTAGACCGTGAACGTGCCTTGATCGATCGTGTTCTGGATCACACCTGGAGTGAGTGTGCACGTCACATCAAATGTGCCCGTCGTTTGTCCGCCCGTACATGTGATGTAATGAGATGGATCCAATGCACTTGCGAGTCGGAAGCTATTTGGATCAGCTTCGACATTCGTCAGTGAAACCGCAAAGCGCAACGAGTTGAGCACGACATCATTCGTGCCTTGGAAACTGTTTGAGTTAGCCAAGGATGTGATCTTGAACGATCCGATGATGCCCTGTCCGACGTTGATGGGAGAACCGTTCGCACGATTATCCGCATTCGTAATTGCGCCGATCTTGGCGAAGACAACATCATGCGTTGGGCTTGTAATGCTCGTGTTCACACCGGCTGTTGATTGTCCGATGATAATCTCACCTTCCAGCGAACTATCGCCATCATTTTGCTGAAGATCCTTCATCGATGTCACTCCTGTTGCTTCAACTGCTGGGAACGATGACACCGAACTTGCCATCGTGATGGAGAAATCTTCACCGCTCACGGCGCCTTGTGCATCATTCTTCATGCGTGCGCGGACTGTGACAGTTACCTCAGCTTCATCCGGAATCAAGAACGTTCGTGAAGGCAAACTGGCACAGAAGCGTGTAGATGTGACTGTCGAACATTGTGTTTGCGTGGCTTGTGCAAAAGGATTCTGTTCATTTCCGCGATAGAGCAATAACGCTTCGATGCTATCGATGCCGCCTTCAAAACGAATCGTTTCAACATCCACTTCTTCCTGATCCGTGCGGAATTTCACACGAAGAACAGGATCTGAAATGGAGCCGGCTACGACTTGATGACTGCGCGTGTCTTGAACGGCCGTGACAAACAAATCACCGCGGTCTGTCACGTTTACTTGCGTGCCTGTCATCGTGTCCACGCGCGTCCAGCAGATCGCATTTGGCGGACAGACACCGTTTGTTTCGATGTTATCCAGCGCACGACTGTCATCCGCACCTTGCGCCGTCACGTACTGCGTTTGATCGGTTGCAAAGCCGATGCCGAATGTTGCCGTACTGTATGTCGGAACAAGATCCGCCATCACCACGAATGTGGAAAAGATTCCTTCTTCAATTCTGGCGCCTCCGTTTCCGATGTTGGAGAAGTTCAAATACGCACCGCCGCTCGGATTTGCCGTCGCAACGGTTGTTTCATAACTGCCATTTCCATCGGCATCGATCTTCAACCGGTAGTTCTGTGCATAATTGAGCGTTCCCTGCGTTGGCTTGAACGTCACGCCTGTCAGAAGTACATCCTGACGATCAGCAATCGCCGTGAACTTGAGGAGTTGCACATCTTTCTTTCCCGCTGCAACGCTCGTCACAAGCGGAGATGTTTGCTGCACAATGTTCATGAACGCATGACGAATCGTTTCTGAGGAAGAAGAGGATTGAAAGGATGAAGAAGATGAAGAGGAGCTCGATGAACCCTTCGGCATAAATCCATCCACGATGCGGGCCATCTCACCGCGTGTCAGCAGATGTGCTGGATCATTCAGAATTGCGCTTGGGATTCCATGGTCCTGCGCAGCTTTCACGTACGTTGCGTACCACGGTCCCATGACATGCGGCAGATCGATTTGAAATGT
>JALHMU010000042.1:6583-8059 GCA_022843885.1 Candidatus Peribacteraceae bacterium
ATATCGTGCATACCACACACTTCCTGAAGGAATATCACGGAAACACATCGGATCATTTGTTGCACCATGTGGATACTCAGATGCCATGAGGATTTTCAAAAGTTCCGCGCGATTGATCGCAGCGTTCGGTTTGAACGTTCCGTTGGCATATCCTTCCACGATGCCATCATTGGCCAGTCGCAGAACTGAGGATTCGTATGTGTAATTAGTTGTATCACTGAATGTGACAGCTCCAGCGGATTGAACGGCGAGGCCGATCAAAAGAAAGGCAGATGCAACAAAGGAAAAGAGACGCATACGAAAGGGAGGAAGGAGACTCATACATCAAAACGTATCATCCCACGGATCGTTACAATTTTCTTCGACAAATTAAAACAGGCACCCGTGAGAAATCTTCTAATATGAAAGACTTCGTACGAGTGCCTGTATGCCTCAACGCAGAGCGTTGAAGCGAGTGGAACTGTCGACCGAGGCAGAACCGCTCCCTACCCAGTTGTGGGTGTTGATTCGTTTTTGTTTGTCTGATTTGTCAGACGTGTTTGTGTTTGTTGTTTTGTGCTCCACTCATCCCGCGTTCGCGGGGAGAGGGAACTCTTCGGTCGAGCGAAGAGCAGGGAGAGAGATGCGGTCTCCGGTAAAGGGAACCACATCTCACTCCGCTCTATTTTGGCTCCAGTGGTGTAAAGAGCATTCCCCTTATTATAGCCGAAAAACCGACTTTTTTCAATCATAAAAACCCACTGCCGGAAGACCGGCAATGGGTAGAACGCGAGAGAGTGCTGTCATTTTTCAGGTGCAATGACATAGAGACGACCAGCTTTTGCGAGTTTCCATTTTTCTGCATCACAAGGAAAGTCAATTCGTGGAGACGTGGATGAAGAAAAGAGAAAATTATTTGTACCATTTCCGATGCAGAAAGAAGGTATTTCAATTTTCTTCGACAGTGCATGGCTTACAAATGACATTGCATCGAACACGGATGCATCTCGAAAGCCACCAACACGCCGATGCGCATTGTTGCTCAGGATGCACATAGGGAGACAGAGTTTTCTCTTATAGGAATGATTACTCAGTAAATGTCTAATCTGTTCCCATTGCTCTATATTCCATGTGCGAAGCTTGTCTATCAACTTGTTTACGTCTGGTGAGATCTGCACATGAAAAATCTCAAAGCCGAGGATGAAAAGGGGACTTATTTTCCCACAAAGCATGCCCTTTGCATCTTCTTCTCCTACGCAATTGAGTAATGCTTCAACCTGGCCCAAATTCCAATCACCGTACTTCGACATGATTCTTCTCCTTGTGGATACCGGACTGAAAGCCCGAGTATATGTGCCCTGCCCGGAGCCTGGGACTCTCTCATTGTGAGGAGAGCTCGCTATATCTACAAAGAAACAGAGAGCTCTCCTCGATTCGCTCATGTAAATGAACAATGAATACTGTACTACTTTTTGATGGTTCGTCAAAGATACCAGA
>JALHMU010000043.1 GCA_022843885.1 Candidatus Peribacteraceae bacterium
ATGCGCGTACGCCTCTTTCTCATCGGGTCGATCCTCGGGGCTCTCGCGCCTTTTTCCGTGCACGCTGCACCTGCGAGCATCACGTATTCATACGAACATCATTTGTTTACGCTGAATCCGGCACGATTTCCGGAATGGCGAAGCAATGCTACGGAATGGCTCTATAAAGGGCTCCCTGCAACACCACGTTTCTGTGAAAATGACTGTGAAACAGTAGCCCTTCCAAAAGATTGGACCAAACGCACGTCGGTCACATGGAACAAAGATGCTATCGCACAATCAATCGAAACAGAGATCGGTCATGCATTCGATCGCGAGCCAGGTAAAGTAACGATCACACAAACATCTTCCGGAGCTGTCGCATTTAGCGGTGTCGGTTTGACCGGACGCAGAATCGACACGCTGTCCGCCGCGGCACTCACGCTCATCGCACTGGAACAGAACATTTCGAACATCGAATTGCCCGTGACGATCACGCAACCAGAACTGCAGATCGATGAATCACTCAAAGCGATGGGTATCAAAGAAGTCGTGACGATCGGCGAATCGAGATTCCTTGGATCGACGAAAAATCGTAAGCACAACATCGCGGTAGGGCTCGCAAAGTTCAATGGACACATCATCAAGAAAGATGAAATCTTCTCCTTCGGCGAAACACTGGGCCCGGTCGATGGTCGCGCAGGCTATCTGCAAGAACTCGTGATCAAAGGTGACCGCACGGTGCCAGATTACGGCGGTGGCCTCTGCCAAGTGAGTTCTACAGCCTACCGCGGCGTCTGGGAATACGGCTTCCCGATCACGCAACGCAAAAACCACAGCTATGCGGTGAGCTACTACTTCCCGCAAGGTACGGATGCGACAGTCTATCCACCGAACGTCGACATAAAGTTTAAAAACGATTCACCAGGCGCACTCCTCATGCAAACGCATATGGACCTTGCGACGAGTAGTGCGTACTTCGTCTACTACGGTACAAAAGACAATCGTAAGAGCAGTGTCGTCGGTCCCTATATCTGGAGCACGCGTGCGGCACCGACGGAGAGACGCATCGAATACACGACAGATATTCCACCAGGAACTGAAAAGAAACTGGGTGAACGCGTGAACGGCGCGAGCGTCTCGTGGTTTCGCATTCTTGAAACCGGAACAGGTGCCAATATTGAAGAAACGCACTCCTCATACGAGGCGCGTCCCCTGTTTTACCAAGTTGGCGTCGTCGGACTTCCCACGGAAAGCGGCGCAACTCTGGAAGGCGCAGATGTCATCGTGAATTGATTCGAAATCAGATAGGAAAGTATCTGTGTGAGCTCTGTTTTGACTATCGGAGAAATGGCTTGTAGATGCCCTAAATGCTCGGTCATCACGCTACGCAAGAATGCCGCAGTCAACGGTGACAGGCGAGCCGCATACGCATCCTCATGTGGTAAACAAAAACCTGAATATCTGCGGCTGAAACAGAGCTGATCGGTCTCCGAAATATTTGTATGACTGACGACGGATTCCTGATGCGACGGCAACGTGCCAAATTCCGAAAGCAGTCGAAGTTTGAACGCGATCAGGGACAAAGAATCGTACGTGGACGCGGCCGCTTTGAAAAAATCACACGTCAATGAAAAAACTGCAGGCGCAGTTTCTTTTTCCGGAAGTGATTTGAGTAATAATTCACACGCTTCTAGCGCATCACGGTATGCACCGAGGTTCGTACGACAACCATCATGTGCATCCAAACATTCTGCGCCCGTGACGAGGTAGCCAGCGGAGCTTTCTGTGAGTTGCACACTTACACGTTGGAGCGGCAGCATCGATCCCCCGAAGCGACTCTTCATTTTGCGAACCGCACGGGCACGAGCACTGATTTTTCCCAAACCCTCGGTAAATAAAATGCAGAAACGGTCGGCTTCACCAACGTCATAGACCCTGAGCACCAGTGCCTGCTCTGTGTGACTGCGTGGCATGGAGGGAGATTACGCGAACTGTGACAGTGTCGGAACATGTAAGCGCTTTTTCAGTCCGAAGAAGGCGCCAAGGAAGGCGAGAATCGGCAGTAACAAGGCCTCCGCTACGAGGATCACAATGCCGTAGGTAAACAGCATGTCTCGTAATTCTGCGACCCATGGTGCAAAGAGCCCGCCAGCTGAGAGTCCTGGAATAACGAAGGGCAATGCAAACAGGACTGCTGCCATGCAGAGCAGCGAGAAGAAGAATGCGACTAAGAGCAGTGCTAATACCTCCACACCAAATGGGAGGAGGATCGCGAGTGGCGTCGCACCAACCAGTTGTTGCACGAAAATCTCTTCACTCTTCAGAACTGCGCGTCGGCGAACGAGTTCAATGAGAACGAACAAGAGCACGATCGCGATGACGGCGATGGCAACAAGCAAGAAGGAGCGTGCTGCAATCGTTGCGGCCATCAAGCGTTCAATCTGTTGCTCTTGGTCGGTGGTTTGTGACAAGAAGTTGGGGTCAACGATGGAAGCGAAGACTGGCTGTCGTAAAAATGCGACCAGTGATGCGTAATCTTCAAGATGTCGTAGGCGCACGCCAATGGTATCAGGGAAAGGGTTCTGAATTTGGAACCGATCAAGGAATTCGATCAGCTCGGGATCACGCGTCTTCTGTCGTTCGTAGGCTTGTTCCTTTGTAATGAAGGTCACGTCTTCGATGAACTGCTGTGACTTGAGTTGTACGGTCAGATCGACGATTTGTTGTTCGGATGCACCGGAGAGAACCTCCAGTCGAATGTCCGTTTGCTCTTTCAAAAGGAGTAATCCAGATTGCACACCGAGTGCTAGTAGCAGGAAGATCTGCGAAAGAAACAACACGCCAAAGAGTGAGCCGATACTGCTCACGCCACCGGGATCGCGCGCAGCTGACACAAACCCACGACGAAATCCTCGCGAGAAAATGTATCTGAGCCCAGGCATACGCGGAACCATGGACATAAGTGTATCCAAAAAAAGAAGTCACGTCACGAATGCAAGCTGCCGGAACGCCCGGTTTATATTTTGATCTTCATCTTCATGCGACGCTTCGTCGGTGCAGTAGCACGGAAGCCGGCTTCGGCACGGAGGTTTTCTGGATCCAGTTCCAATGCGCGCTTGAAGAGGCTGTGAGCCTTCCCACATTCGTTGGATTGCATGTACACGACGGCAAGATCGCACAAAATGAGTGGATTGCCCGAGTCCAAATTCAACGCACGTTCCAATGTCACGATGCCAGACACAGATGCATCTTTATGAAACAGTGCCCAACCCAGACAACGCAAAATCTCTGCGTTATTTGAATGCAATTTGTTCGCAGCTTTCAATTCTTGAATCGCATTCGTCCATGATTCATCACGTGATTCCAAAAAACCTAAGATGTAATGGGCGATATAACTTTCATCATGTAGATGCAAAACTTGCAGTGCCGCAATACGTGCGCGTTCAAAACGATGCAGTGCTAATTCATTCTCTGCGAGCTCTTCTAGCGCCACAATATTCTCAGGATCATCACTCAAAATACGCTCGAGCACATCGATTGCATCGTCATGCTGGCATGCCAGTTTCAACTCTTCCGCTTCGGTGAGGAGCTCGAGTGTCTCCTCGGTAGAGGGGTCCATGCGGCGAGTGTAACACTCCGGATTCCGAACGCCAGAAAATCCTGATCAATCTATCCGAGTGGCTGCAAAAAGAAGTTTACGAAGGTGCTAAGGAGTAGCCATGATCCCAAAATAATGGCCAAACCAATGAGTGCAAATCGCATGAGTTTCTTGCCGTTTCCAAGGATTTGCTCATTGCCACCCGACGCGACAGTATAGAAACCACCGAGCATGAAAACGGTGAATGCAATGAAGGTGGAGAGTCCAAAGAGAACGTTGACAATGCCGCCTAAAATACCAGGAATAGTACCTCCGATTCCGGTATCAACGACCACAACTTCCTGCGCCAAAGCGGAGGGGATGATCCAGGTGCCGAACGCAAGCAGGAGACTCGTCATTTCCTCCCATTCTACCAGATTCGAACACCCATGAGAAGGCGCCGAGAAACTGTCCGAAACGTTGCACATCACGTCACCGCTCAGTAGACTACATTGCTCATGAACGACTTCGGTTTTCAGAGTCGCAACTTGAACGAGGAGCATCACATCTCACGCTCGTCGTTTCGGCGACATCGGCGCGGACAGTACGGCGGAAAGATCGCCCGCTGGATCAGCATCCTTCTCGAGTGGGTAAGGAAGCCACGTACTCGTCAGGAAAAATGGATGGTGTTTTGGAAAACGATCGGGACGTGTTTTGGCCTTGGGGTCGTATTCCTCTTTATCTTATGGATCACACTGCCAAACATCGATGATCCAGAAACGCTCTTTGCTGCGGAAAGTTCTGTAATCGTCGACCGTAATAATGTGGAGTTGTATCGATTGTTTTCTGATGTCGACCGCACCTATGTCCCAAGAGCCAACATCAGTGACTTCGTCGAACAAGCAACGATTGCCATCGAAGATGAGCGCTTCTTTGATCGCGGATGTTTCGATGTCATCGGGTTCATGCGCGCGGCAGTCAGCCAATTCATTCCAGGTTTCGTAAAATCTGGAGGCTCGACACTGACGCAACAATTTGCAGGAAACGCGATGGTCGGACGTCAGCGTTCTATCATTCGCAAAGCGCGTGAATACATGCTCGCCTGTCAGTTGGAAAATCGATATTCAAAAGAGCAACTGCTCGAGCTGTATCTGAACTGGATTCCTTTTGGTGAGACGTCCTACGGTATCGAACAAGCCTCACTCAACTACTTCGGCGTCAGTGCCTCAGGTATCACGTTGCCGCAAGCTGCAGCGCTCGCCGGCCTTGTGCAGCGCCCTTCCTATTTCAGCCCGTACGGCGCACATGCGCGTACGACTGTCAGCGAAGACATCATGCAAAGAATTCTGACGAAAGAAATTACGAGCATCGATCAGATTCCATCAGATGACATTCAAATCGGATTGCTGGGGCAGAACGTCGGAACCGGTGCAACATTTGTCTACATCGGAGGACGCGCTGATCAAGTCCTGAAGAATATGGAGAACTTGGACATGATCACAACCGCACAGTACGAGCAGGCAATCCGCGATCTGCAAACACTGACGTTCACACGTGCGCGCAGCTCCATTCGCGCGCCACACTTTGTTTTATGGGTGAAAGATCAAGCAGCAGAACTCTTAAAACTGGAAGATGAAGGTGTCTTTGAACAGGGTGGCTTCTCCATTCGCACAACGCTTGATTGGAAACTGCAGGAAGCCGCTGAGAAAGAAGTGAAAAAGCAAAAAGATGATTTCTTGAATCGATTCAATGCACGAAATGCCGCACTGCTGTCACTCGATCCGAAGACGAATGAAATTCTCGCCTACGTCGGAAATATTGATTTCGAAGATGAAACAGCCGAAGGGAAAATCGACATGGTTCAAGCGCCACGCCAGCCAGGTTCGAGTTTCAAACCATTCATCTATGCTGCTGCGTACGAGAAAGGATTTGGTCCAGCATCAGTGATCTATGACGTTCCCACCAAATTCGGTGAGGACACGCCGCAGAACTTTGAAGGAGGCTTCTTCGGTCTGATGTCGATGCGTACGGCCCTCGCACAATCCCGCAATATTCCAGCTGCCAAAGCATTCTTCCTCGCGGGCGGTGAAGATAGCGTCCTGTCTTTTGTCGATCGATTGGGTGTGAAAACGCCGACAATAGAGAAGCAAGAATATCTCCGTCAGAACTCACAGTTTCAATATGGATGGCCACTCGCCATCGGTTCGGCTGAAGTGCCGCTCATGGAAATGGCAACCGGCTATTCCGTCTTCGCTGATGCCGGAAAACTAAAGCCAGTCGTCAGCATTTTGGAAATTCGCGATCGTCAGGGCAACATCCTCTATACGCACAAACCGGAGACGCCGCAGGAAGTCCTGGACCCACGCATCGCAGCACAAATCACATCTGTCTTGAGTGACAACGATGCTCGTCCGGCGAACGAATATTGGAGAAACCAACTCACTGTTCCAGGGTTCCAGGCCGCGGCCAAAACCGGCACCAGTAACAAGTGTCTCGAGCGCAAAGGCGATGCCGACTGCACGTTGCGACGTCCGGAAAGCAACTGGACTATGGGATACACGCCGGAACTTCTGACTGGTGTGTGGGTCGGAAATGCGAACAGCGAATCGTTGTCCGATCGTGCCGATGGTCTCACGACTGCAGGAACAATCTGGCACAACTACATGGCAGCGGCACACAAAGTCCTCCCGGTGACAGCGACGCAATTCTCATTGCCATCCGGCATCGTGCAGCCGCAAATTTCCATGCTCTCTGGAAAGCTGCCAAGCGACTGTACGCCGGTGCATTTGCGTCGCTCCGATCTGTTCTTACAGGAACGAGTGCCGACAGAATCTGATCCGGCATGCGCCATCCTCACTGTCGATAAAGTAACGGGGCTTCTCTCTTCTCCGGCCTGCCCAAAAGATGCAGAAGAACAAGGTGCATTCTTTATTCCGACCAGCGAACAACCTGAACGTTGGTTCACATGGGAACAAGGTGTCCAAGGCTGGGCCAAAGAACAAATGGTGAAGTGGAAAGCTAATGAGACGCACTCCGGTTCGCAGTTGCCATTGGCACTCGCGCCGACTGAACAGTGTGATCCTGCACTCACGCCTGGCCGCGGTGAAAAGCCGATCGTACAGATTATCTCTCCATCCAATGATGATCGTGTGGGTGAATATCCTGTCTTCGAAGTCGAGATTGATATCTCTGCCATGTCACAAATCAAAGAAATCCGCTTTGAAGTAGACGGTCGCCCGATCCGCACGGAAACAACTGTGCCAAGTGGTTCCATTTCCCTTCGTGTTCCGCGCACCATCGAAGAAAATGGCGAGCATGAACTCAAAGTCACGATCGTGAATGAATATTTCACAGAAGCGAGTGACACAGTGAGATTTAGATTCGGATCCGGGGAATAAAGAAAATACGGCTTTCGCCGTATTTTCCATGCAATGCTTTTACAGATCTTTAACGATTTGCCAAATATTGATAGATGGCAACTGCAACATCATTTCTGGTAAGCGGTGTACCTGGATTGAGGTACTCATTTCGAGCCGGGAAAAGATCATATTTCGCGGCAATACCTGCATACGCTGCAAACCAGCTTCCTGATGGAACGTCTTGATAGTCCTGAACAAGATTCAGCTGCAAATCAAAGGTCAGTGCGAGCATTTTCAGGAATTCCGCCGTATTGACAGTGTCCGCTGGACGGAACGTACCGTCTGGATGACCATTAATAATGCCTTTTTCCGCAGCTGTTACGACAAATTTTGTGTACCACTGATTATCGAGAACATCGGGGAATCGTCCGCTATTCGCGATGTCAGAAACAGTGGCATATCGTGCTAAAAGCAAGAATTTTGCAGCTTCTGCACGGTTTACGGCATTGTCCCCGCGGAACGTACCATCGGGAAATCCGCCGATAACCGCACGACGATAGAGTTCCGCCGCGGCCTTTCCGGAAAGAGACGTCATGCGTGTGTCTGGAAAAGGATTCGTATAATTCGTAAAACTGACGAGAACCTCATCTTCATAGCCAGCAGGCGGAAGGCCTGAAGGAGGAATCGATGAAGTGGCACTGGATTGACTAGAGCTGGAACCAGTATCTCCGACTTTCCAAACCTTAAAGGATTTTCGCGCTTGAATCGTGGCTTCTGCTTGTTTACAACCGACGGCCTGTGTGCAAGT
>JALHMU010000044.1 GCA_022843885.1 Candidatus Peribacteraceae bacterium
TCCATTTCACGCTTGAGGACAATGATGCGATCTTTCTCGCGCTTTATTCCCACAATAACGCCACCACCTGCGTAGTATTGATTAAATTCGATAAGCATCGAGGAATCACTAGTTTCCTTTGTATAGGCAACATCTCCTGGCGTGTGTTCCATCACCACGACCGATTCACCCACTGGCTCTCCAAATGCGAGGGAGTATTCGGCGGTTGGAATATCTCCATATAACTGGGCGATTGCTTCCGTCATTTCATCCTCAAGTCGAATCAGATCAATCTTCATTTCCGCAGCAGTCTGATTTGGATTGGTCTGAGTGGTGCAACCAACAAGGAGCAGAGTGCTCACGATGGCTGCGATGCTTCGAATGCTTGGGCGCATACGATCAGGGGGAAGGGATCTATCTCGGCGAAGCTCCGCGAATGCGGAGCGAAGACGATGGTCGGGACGGCGGGGCTCGAACTCGCGGCCTCCTGGTCCCAAACCAGGCGCTCTACCAACTGAGCTACGTCCCGATGATGTCGATATACTACTAGAAACTGGGATCGCGCGGGCGGCCTTTTTGATGATGCGTTTCGCCAAGGCTCAACGCAATCAACTGAGCTACGTCCCGTAGCGACGGGCATGATACTGCAATCTTTCCTATTTTTGTATGCGATTCTTCATTCCGCGGTAGAATGCAGTTCTTATGGCACGCACGACGAAAACAGGGGCAGACACGCAAGAGCCACTTGCCTACAAACTGCGTCCCAAGATGCTGGATGAGTTCTTCGGACAGGAGGAAATCATTGGTCGGGATACACCACTGCGTACATCCATTGAGAATGACACATTAAGCTCGGTGATCTTCGCTGGACCTCCTGGAACGGGAAAGACCACACTTGCACACATCATTGCCGAACGAACCAATGCGCAGTTCGTTCAGCTGAATGCCGTCACGAGTGGTGTTGCGGATATCAAAGCTGTCTGCAGTGAAGCCGAACGCATGAAGACGAATCTGAAACAACGCACCGTCTTGTTCGTGGATGAAATCCATCGCTTCAATAAGTCTCAGCAAGATGCGCTGCTTCCGTACGTCGAAAGTGGAACCGTCATCTTGATTGGCGCAACAACCGAGAATCCCTACTTCGAAGTGAACAGCGCCTTGATCTCTCGTTCGCAGGTGTATCTCTTGAAGCCGCTCAATGTCGATAACCTCTATAACATTCTGCAGCGTGCGGTTATTCATCCGAATGGTCTTCATAACTCCATTCAGATCCAAGATGAAGCACTGAAGAAGATTGCCGAAACAAGTAACGGCGATGCGCGCATTGCACTCAACTTACTTGAACTGGCGGTGCTCACGGTCGGAAAGAAGATCGATTTGAAATCAGCCGAGAAGATCCTGAAAGAGCGTAGTTATCGGTACGACAAGAAAGGGGAGGATCACTACGACACGATCTCGGCATTCATTAAAACGCTCAGAGGTTCTGATATCGATGCGGCGTTGATCTGGCTCTATAAGATGATTTTATCGGGTGAAGAGCCACGCTTCTTATTCCGTCGTATGGCGATCTTTGCGAGTGAAGATATCGGCAATGCTGATCCACGTGCACTTCCATTTGTGATTTCCGCATGGCAAGCATTTGAATTTATTGGCATGCCGGAAGGCGAGTTTTTCTTGGCACATGCGTGCGTGTATCTCGCGCAGGCACCAAAGAGTAATGCAGTGACGAACGCGATGTACGCCGCGAAAGCATATGTACAAAAAGCACCGTCACTCGAAGTGCCATATCATGTGCGTAATGCGCCCGTGAAACAAATGAAACAACACGGATATCATGAGGGGTATCAGTACGCACATAACGATCCATCAGGTGTCGTGACCGAGAACTATTTCCCGATTGGCCATCAACCCCAGAGTTTCTATGAACCGACCGATCGTGGGTTTGAGGCAGAGATAAAAGAGCGCTGGGAACGCACAAAACAGGTTGTACGAGGACATTGATAAATATTGCAAAATATAGTACAATAATACAAACACATATATGCAACTCTCACGTCGTATCTTCAACTTTGCGCATCAACATGATGATCTTGCTGCGTTTCATGCTGCCTATCTTGTCGGTACGTTCTTTGGTGCTGCAGTTCTCAATCTTGGATTCTTCGCATGTTTGATCGCCATGCACATGTGCTTGGATGTGTTTAAGTTTCGCGATGTACACGGCTTCAATTGGCCGAATACGATTCGGGCTGTCATCCTTGAAAGCTTATTGGATGTGACGCTGTTTTTCGTTGCATTGGCATCATCGATTTATCTGCATCACACGTACGGAATTGAAGCAGTAAGCGGTATTACGCGTTCGCGTATTTCCATCGCTGCAATCTTTGCCATCGTGATTCCCAAAATGGAAATCCTGAACCATTCGTTGAATGTGTATCTCCATTTGCATCGGTATTTGCATGATGAAGACTTGCACATTCGTCGCCGTTTGACGTTTGTACAGAGTGGCTGTATTGCGCTTACATTAGCTGCAATCGTCTTGCTTGTTCTTACACCGTTCTTCTTCGCACATTCAGAAACGCAGCTTGTTCATATTTTGGAGGAGCAGCTGATTCCGTGGAATTTCTAAAAGGGGACACTGTCCGGAAATAATGCACGCTCGATCTCGAGCGTTTTTTGTTTCCATGCTTTTGCTGCATCGCTTTCTTTTCCGCCACCGTATCGCACGATGAAATCCTGAAAGCGATCTTCGACCGTGACGCGCTTGTCATGGAGTGCACGTTTATCGCTGTAGTTGAGGACTTTTTGATCGATTGTTTTTGGAATGGCATCTTCCATATGTGGCGCACCGTGCGTACGGACGATCGTTCCCAATTCTGGGTAGCCTTTCTCTATCAGGAATTTCATAACGGCGATTTCATGATTGGCTCCATAGGTCTCTTTGTATTCTTTCCACACAGCTTCGATATCAGCGGAGACCTCGGGCGCAGTTTTAAAATCGACGAAGCGCAGGAGATCATGGATCTGAGCTGCTTTCCGGATAGCTTCTCTTCGCACAAAAATCTTGCGTCTGATCAAATCATCACAGGCCAACATTGCGTTCTCGGTAACCAGATCACAATGCGCGCGGATGTGGTCCGGCATACATGCGTTGTTGCGCCATCTTTCAATCTGCTCATCATCAGGCAGGGGAATATCGTTCAAAGAAAATCGAATTGTGCGTTCTTCTGCACCGGTTTCATCGATCTGCACCGCAATGTGAGGTGTATCTGGAGTACTCCCAGACCGTTCGGCCCATTCGATGATCCGGATCCCAGGAAATTCCTCCGAATGTCTGAGGAGTGTCTTGGCATCATTCTCGGGCAGGCGAAATAGGTCAGCATGGAGCAGAATGTCCTCATAGCGCTGTTCCAGGGCATAGCTCGGACTGACGATCATCTCTTTCACTCCTAGCGCTTCCCCAAAGGCCTTCGTGAACAAGGTTTTTCCCGCCCCAAGCTCGCCAGACAGGTAGATTGTCAGTTTTTTGGTATAGATACTCTGGGCCAAGGATTTGGCCAGTTTAGCTGTATCTGCTGCGCTTCCCGACGTATAGACCCCTTGTTCGTATATTGACATTTTATGCAAAATGATATATTATAGTAGTAATAAACCTCATACCAATATCCATACTCAGTATGCCACATCCTAAGACTGGTTTTCGGCACCGCGCGGTATACAAGATCAAACAGCCGCACGCATTCCATTTCGCTTCACAGAAGTTCTCCTTTTGGGTCGCGACATTTACCCTCTTGGCATTCGTGATGGGAAACATGATCGGGCAACATGGTTGGTATGCATTCTGGAAGTCTGTCCTCGGGAAATCCGATGATGCGCTTATTGTCTATACAGGCACGATCACACCGATCGATAAGGTCCCGGACTATGCACGTTGGTCTGCATTGGGTGGCGATCCATCCGAGCATACCTACCGTATGGTTCCATCAGACTTGCTCGTTCCACTTCCAATGTACGATTCCAGCATTCAGCGTAAGCCATCGGAAGATCGTCCGATGGGTGAAGTCTATAGCGTCGGAAACCTCGGAAGCTACGATGACGGTGCAGAAAATGACGGAAGTCACGTCGGTGTCGACATTCGTGTGCCAATCGATACGCCAATTCGTTCGATTGCAAACGGTATCGTCGAAACAGTTCGTGAACTCAACGGTGGATACGGAAAGTATGTCGTGATTCGCCATCCGAATGTTCCGGACCAAAATAATACTGGAAAGAAAACAACGATCTGGTCCATCTACGGACACTTGAATGCAATTCTTGTGACGGAAGGGGACATCGTGAGCAAAGGCCAGCAGATCGGACGTTCCGGTATGACAGGCTTCGCGTCCGGACCACACTTGCACTTCCAGATCGACAACGACCAAGCACCGTGGCATCCATACTGGCCATTCACGAGTGCGGAAGCCGATCATGCGCACATGAGTTTCACGCAGGCGATCAATGCCAAGTTGCATCAAGATCGTGGTCGTATGTACACGCTCAACCCAATGTTGTTCGTGCAACAGAACTTGAACACATCGACGGTCATTGCATCCAACACACTCCAAACAACGGACACATTGACCTCGTCTTCATCTGTTCCGATGACGCCGAAGGAGCGCATGTTGGCACGACAAGCCGAACGTCAGAAGCGTATAGATGAAGAGAAGCGTTTACTGGCACTCCAGTCTTCCTCTGTCCCAAGCTTCACGCCAACATCATCTAGCTCACAAGCATCATCTGTACTTACACTTGCCAGCACGACCGATGATCTCATTCCGCTGACACCTGCTCCACAAATCATTAAAGCAGTCGATAGTGATGTTGATCACATTGACATCTCGCATGACGGACGCTTCAAGCGCGGATGGGAACGTGTCACGATCGAAACAAAAGATGCAAACGGCAACGTTGTGAAGATGCCATCTTTCCCGGGCAAGATTTACCTCCGCTCAGGATTCGGTGACGCAGAATACCGACCAAGTGAACTCACGAGTGCAGACTTCGTCGATGGCCGTGCCGTCGTCAACGTTCTTCCGCTCAGCGCAAAACGTTCACTGATTATCGAAACCAAAGGTGCATTCTTGAAGGCCAGCACCCCGATGGAACTCGAGAACTAAGAACGCTTTCCGGAATACCACGTCAGCGCCAGCATGCAGAAGAAGAGCAGCATGCCAGCCACGGCTTTGCCGTTCGTGGAGAGGAACAATGCGGTTACACCAAACGCACTCCCAAGGCAGGTCGTCAGAATCACAACTTGTCGAGCCGACCATCCTTTCTTGAGCAAACGATGATGCAAGTGATCGGTGTCGCCACGGAACGGAGATTTCCCGGCCAGTGATCGACGAATGATGACAAACAATGCATCGAGTAGGGGAACGCCGAGTGCAAGAAATGCTGTCGCAACTTTGCCGCCTTGATAAATACCCAGGAGTCCAAGCATCAAGCCAAAGAACATCGAGCCGCTATCGCCGAGGAGAACTTTTCCCGGTGGGAAATCAAAGAGCAATGATGCAGCGGCGATGGCACAAAGAATGAATGCGATCATGGCGAGTTCAGGTTGATTCACGCGTGCAGACAATGCGAGCAGTCCCAACATCAGGAAACTGATGACGGAGAGTGCATTTACTTGCCCGGGAATGCCGTCGAACCAGTTCAATGCGTTCATCGTAAGGAGCAACCACCCAAGCGTGAAGATGCCGCTCATGAGAGGCAGGGGACCGAACGGGCCACCAGGAAGATCGATACTGTCGAGTTTGAGAATGGATTCACCAAACAGGTCGAACGGATTCGTAATCGTGTAGATACGACTGCCGGTTGCAAAGATCAATGCAGCGATGAGCACTTGTGTAAGCAGTCGGAGCCAGAACGGCAGGGGAGTGCGATCATCGATGAAACTGATGGCACCGAGTAGCGCAACGGCAAAGACTACGCCGATCATCTGCAGTGATGGTGGCGAGAGGAACGAGAAGAAGATCAGAAAGACAAGCACACCGATGATGCCAGTAGGGTAGGGGAGTCGGCCGCGTGTGTGACCGTAACGTTCAGGGAAATCCAGGAGTCCCCAGCGTGGGAAGAATCGCAGTGCAAAAAGATATCCCAGAATTGTCAGCGCGAACGCCGCGCAGGGGAGAGTGATGAGGAGGACAGAGTTGCTCACGCCCTCTACTATAACAAAGATGGCACGAATCCGAGTGGGACTTCTTGCTCCCACACATGATCGGCAGGCATTGATCCTCTGGAACGGCATGTTTGAAGCCGCGAGGATCGATGCATTCTTTGATCTCTACAAGACTGAACCATGCACGTGTCCCGCGTGTACAAAGAAAACATGTTTGACTTTGAGGCTCAGCGAAATGTTTTTACTCGACCGTCGGGGATACATCGTTGACGCTGTTTTTCAGGAGAAGATTGTTCCATTACTAGACGCACTTGATGCGAGTGCGGAAAAAACAAAACGTGTGAATGTTGTGAAGAATATCGATGGTCGATTGATCGGGTACGATTGTAAAACTATCGAGGAACAGTACACATGCATCTGTGATGCACCGCTCCCTGAAGCGGCAAACACGTTCCTCAAACGCCAAATTGCGGGTGAGTGAGAGTTCTCATACAATGCGCGCATGCCCCCTAACTATCGATCCATCCGCTCCGCTGACCTTTCTGGGAAGCGTGTGCTTTTACGTGCAGGATTCGACGTTCCGATTTCTGATGGAAATGTTACGGATGACACACGCCTTGCAGCCATCGCACCAACGATGAACTATATTCTCGAGAAAGGCGCGAGCCTCATCATCATGGCGCACCAAGGCCGACCGAAAGATGCACCCGATCCAAAATATTCACAGCAACCACTGATTCCCGTGCTCGAGCGATTGCTCAATCGTCCGGTAAAATTTGCGGTGTCATGCGTCGGTCCAGAAACCGAACAGATGGCGAAAGCGCTCGTTCCTGGTGAAGTATTGCTCTTGGAGAATTTGCGCTTTTTGCCTGATGAAAAAAAGAATTCACCGGCATTCGCTGATCAACTTGCACGACTCGGTGATATCTATGTACAAGATGCGTTTTCGAACAGTCATCGCAATCACGCCAGTATGGTTGGTGTTGCCGAACGTCTCCCGGCATACATGGGTCTGCAACTTGAGGAAGAAGTCTCGCACTTGGATAAAGTCATTCATGACACGGCACATCCGGTGGTGTTGGTTCTTGGCGGTGCAAAGCTGGAAACCAAGATCCCCATCCTGTCACGATTCCTTGAATTTGGTGATCACATTCTGCTCGGCGGCAGCATCGCAAATACATTCTTGAAAGCAAAAGATCTTCCGATCGGTCGTTCAAAATTTGATGAAGCCGGTGTCGTACTTGCCAAAGAATTACTCGCAAAAAGTGGTAATGGAAAAGCGACAATTCACCTCCCAGTCGACGGCGTTGCAGCCGATTCACCAGAATCGCAGGCGCCACATACCATCGATATTGCTGCGATTCAGCCCAATGAAGCCTTCTTTGATGTCGGACCGAAGACGCTAGGGGAGTATGAGACCATCTTGA
>JALHMU010000045.1 GCA_022843885.1 Candidatus Peribacteraceae bacterium
AGCACGCGAGCGATGTGACGTTCGAGATCATATTGTGTTTCGGTGAACGCACTTTCGAAAAATTCCTTTACGGTCTTCTTCAAATCATCGGCGGGGATCACTTGCTTCGCAATACCGATCGTCGTTCCTTTCTTGATGTGAATCTCGCCGGATTTTGGCTTCACCTCGCCCGTAATCAGCTTGAACAATGTGCTCTTTCCCGCGCCGTTCTGACCCATGATCGTCAGTTTCGCATTCTCACGCACGGAGAAACTTGCTTCCTCCAATACAGGTTTGTGAAGATCGTAATGAAACGTCACATTTTGCAGCCGAAGAATGACATCGCCGTGATTCATAGATGGGAAATCTGTGAAGCGGCATCATAGAGAAACTTTTCTTCGCTTCCTAGTGGGACTTCTCCCACTTTTTGCTATCATATTCGCTATGCCCGCACTTTCTTTTGCAAAACGCCTTCGCATCTTGTGGTTCGCATTCATCGATCGGCGTACACCACTCCCGTTAAAAGTCCTCGTTGTACTGAGTGTGTTCTATGGAATATCTCCGCTGGATGTCTTACCTGATTTCTTGCCGATTCTCGGACAAATGGATGATATTGGGGTACTACTGTTTAGTTTTGTCCTCTTCTATAAGGGGACGACCAAGATTCGAGAGCATCTGAGGAAAAACGTCTAGTTTTCGGCTTTCTGACGCCTTTGTGTGCACATTAGGTGCACAAACTTGACGTTGACGTAATGGGTGTTTTCTACGTACACTTTGCATTCTTTCAGTCTCCTCCACATCTTTATGCGTACACGTTTTATCGCCACCGCACTTTTACTCACATTGCCGCTTTCCGCCCTTGCAGCCCTCATCCCGGGCGACGCAAACGGTGACGGTCATGTGAACGTCATCGACTTCCTGATCTTCCAGGATAACTTCGGGAAGCGCATTGGAAAGTCACAAGGAGACTTCAATAAAGACTGTACGGTCGATGGAGATGACTTCCTGGTCTGGCAGAACGAATTTGCCGGTATCAGCCCATTTAAGAAATCCGACGCAAATCATGATCACGTTATCGATTCTGAGGATTACATGATCTGGGTCGAGAACTTCGGAAAGTCGATCACATTCGCACAAGGCGATTTCAACGGAGACTGTGAAATCGACGGCATCGACTTCTTGATCTGGTTGCACCACTTCGGTGACCACAGCTCTTCCTCTAGCTCATCCACATCATCGTCTTCCAGCTCCAGCTCGATTTCCTCAAGCAGCAGCTCAGATAGTTCCTCTTCATCCTCTGATTCATCCTCAAGCTCATCAGACAGCAGCTCATCAAGTTCTGATTCTTCCTCTTCAAGCAGCGCTGCAATCTGCGGCGACGGTATCGTCGACATCCTTGAAGAATGCGATGACGGCAACACGACCGACGGTGATACATGCACGGCAATTTGCACACTCCCAAGCAGCTCATCTTCATCATCTAGCAGTGTCGGCGCAATCTGCGGCGACGGTATCGTCGACATCCTTGAAGAATGCGATGACGGCAACACGACCGACGGTGATACATGCACGGCAATTTGCACACTCCCAAGCAGCTCTTCCTCTTCCAGCTCAACTTCCACATCTTCGTCTTCCTCGACATCCAGCTCGAGTTCCGAAGATCCATGTGTTGTTCTTGATGCAGTGAGCATCGAAGGAGACGTGCAGCCACTCGTTGATGATGGTTGTGGCTCTTCATCTTCATCGTCTTCAAGCTCAGAAGGCAGTTCGTCTTCTGCTTCCTCTGAAAGCAGTTCATCCACCTCTTCCGAGGGCGGTTCTTCCAGCGCAAGTTCATCCTCAACAGATTTCAACTTCACACTTCAGAGTGGAAACGGCGCACACCGCGGTCACCAGACAAACGTGCTTGGTGGCGTTACGAACTTCATCGCCGGATTCTTCCGTGTCGGTGGTAGCAACATTGCTCCAGGTGCATTCGGAGGTACCGACGATGCTCCATTCTCCGATGCTGAAAAGAATTTCCTCTGCAGCATGAAGGCGACGATTCCAGATACGGTCGATGACGCATTGTTCAACTGGTTCTCCATGTACATCGCCGGTCTGATGGGCCGCGACGTCTCCGTTGTTGCTGATGCACTCGCAAATGCTGACTACTGCGCTCCAAAGAAAGAGGCCAAAGCTCCAACAGTGAAGCCATTGCCAATTGCATTTGCCGTCGACGCTGATGGATATCCAATTTCAACCAACCCAGTGTGGAACGCATGTATCCGCGGTACGGATTTGACTCTTGATCTCATCAAGAGCAACCCAGATCGCGTTGAACACCGTACGGATAACCGCGCGCTGACATGCCGCGATTACCACAAGGGTGACAAGGACATCTGGTCACACCCTGATCATGCAAACCTCCAGTTCGTCTGGAATGCTCAAACGAAAAAGTTGTCTCTCCCAGCAGGATACTTCGCTGCAGAGACATCGGTTCTGGTTCAAAACTAGTCTTCTCCTCGAGCGAATTGCTCGATAAACGCGATAGGATGCACGGTTGAACGCCGTGCTTCTTCGCGTGTGACGACACCATCTGCTTCGTACGGCACGTGCTGTTCATTCGGCTTTCCAAGGTCGATCTGCAAATGCAGGTGGCCACCGGATGTATTACCTGTCATTCCGATAGTTCCAAGAGTCGTCCCTGCGCGAACCGTTTGATTCTCGGTGACTGATGTCTGGCCCAAGTGACCGTAGATCGAATAGTACGTTTCACCGGATGCGAGACGATGTTCGATGATGACATGCAGTCCGAGTGTGTCCGATGTTTCGACCGTACGGACGATGCCGGCTCCGATCGATGTAATAGGAGTTCCAATCGGAAGTTTCAAGTCGATACCTGGATGACTACCGGTATATTCGCCGCTGTCCAAATCGTATGTGCCGAAATAGCGGGTGGAGTAAAACAATTTCGCAGTGATCATGTCGGATTTTCGCGGTTTGATCAGATCTTGCATCGGTGTCGTAAGTACTTTGAGGTCGTATGCAGGCAGTGCAATGAAGTCCTGTTCCTGCATCTCACGGAAGCTACGATTCCATTGGCTGGCATTCGTCATTTTTCCCCAGTTTGGAGTTTTGCTCACGGGCATCACCGTGCGCGTAAGCAGTGGGAATCCTTCTTCATTCTTTGGGAGTGGTCGGGACACAACCGGTTCATTTTTTGGAACACTGACACTTCCAGTAGCCGCACGATGGAGTGGTTCCTTCGTTGCGACGATGCGTCGATTCACAACGCGCTTCCGACTTGGAATCTTTCGAGCACGACGAGCATCGGCTTGGCGCGGAGTCACGATGGACTGCGTCAGTGTCGTGGCGCGATCATTCGGTAGTTCCGCGATGAGCAGGAAAGCCATGGTCAGACACGCTGCGACGACCGGTAGAGGACCGTGTGTATGGACGTGCGATCTCCAGTGTTTGTGTGTGTTCATTTCTTATTATTATACAATATTTGCGATTTTTAATCAATGATCTCTTTCTCTGTGTTTTCCAAGGGAGAAACATCGGTTTTTCCGCAGAAAGTTCACGTTTTATGGGTGTTTGTATCGTGTGGGACGCCTGAAGCCATCTAAACTCATCTTTTTGGCTTATGGAAGGCACGGAACACGTCTATGAGTGGTGGAAAAAGAAGTCATTTTCTGCTATACTTCTATGAATGGTCTTGAAACACACATCCCTCCAAATTCTCGGATTTTCGGCACTCATTCTCTGTGCATCTTGGTTCGCGCAGAGCATTCCGACGGCAGCTGCAGTTACATGTCCACAAGGACAGCAGGATTGTAATGGTGCGTGTATCGGACAGGGGATTCCGTGCTGCGCTTCCAACGAAGTTGTTTGCAACAACCAGTGTGAACCGGAAGGAATACTCTGTTTGCTAGAACCACCTCCTGGAACGCCGCAAATTATCCAGCCGGGACAGAATGCATGGCAACTCTATGTGAACCAAGGACTGTGGCAGTGGGCGCTCATGATCGGTGTCGCACTTGCCGTCTTGAATGGAACGATTGCTGGATTCCAGATCATGCTTGGGGATCGTGATAAAGGAAAAGAGCGTTTCACCTGGTCCCTTGTGGGCTTGGTTCTCTTGCTCTTCGCTGGAGTTATTCTCGCATTCATTAACCCGAATGCATTCACGCCGTAATCCATGATCCGCACATTTGTTCGCATCGGCGCGGCAGCAGCACTCCTTGTTCCAACGAGTTCTTTTGCCATCGATGTCACGATTTACTGTGGCAACTTGCCCGGTTGTGGCAGCGGTTTCGAAGATTTCCTGACGAGTGCCGTGAACCTGATTTTGAACTATCTGCCGATGTATATCATTGCACTCGCGGCAACATTCGTGTTGATCGGCGGCATGACCATGATCTTGAACCTGGGCAACGAACAGCACTTTGAAACAGGAAAGAAAACGGTGATCTGGGCACTTGGCGGACTTGCCATCGCAGTCTTCTCACGCGACTTGATCGACTTCGTGATGGGTGAGCGGTATATCGATCCGACTGATCCAACATTTACAGCGTCGGACACGGTCCTCGGCATCTTATACGCTGTGCAACGCATCATTCTTGTCTTCTTTAATACGGCGCTTGTTGCTGCGATTCTGTTCCATTCCGTCCGTCTCATTACGACGCGTGGAAATGAAGAAGAGTACAACAAGGCAATTCGTGGATTCTTCTACTCAGCTATCGGTGCCATCGTCATCAACCTCACGCAATATTTGGTCGACGCCGTTCGCAGCTTCTTCGTCTAATCATGAAAAAAATTCTCTCATTCCTGGCACTCTTGCTGACTCCGGTTTCTGCCGGCGCGGTCAGCATTTCCGATTACGGTTTTGACTGTGATCCAGGAACATTCGTCGGATGCGGCTGGGTTGGTGCAGGTGCCGATGCAGTCCTGCAAATGGCGATGGCTGTGAATTTCCGAATCCTTGGTGTCATCTGGGGAGTTGGTATTGTCGCAGTTGCATATGGTGCGATTCGCATCATCTCTTCCCGTGGTCAAAGCGAGGGAATCGAACAAGGCAAGAAGGCAATTCAATGGGCGGTGGTCGGCATCATTCTCATGACGCTCGCGATCCCTTTCATCAACTTCGTCATCGATTTCTTCTATAATATCGCCTAGCTCTGGTAAGACGAGGACGCCTCGGATACCCTGTTCTGCGTGTCCAGACACTACATCACGACGGCCATCGATTATCCAAATGCTGCCCCACACATGGGTCATGTTCTTGAAAAAGTTCTCGCCGATGTCTGTGCCCGTTGGTTTCGCTTGAAAGGGGATGAGGTACGTTTCCAGATTGGGACTGATGAACACGGTATCAAGATTCAACGCACCGCTGAGAAGGAAAAATTGTCCCCACAAGACTTGGTCGATCGAAATGTTCCATTGTTCCAAGAGCTCTACAAAAAATTGAACGTGTCGGCAGATGTCTTTATCCGTACAACCGATCAAAAGATGCATTGGCCGACGGTTGAAGCGCTGTGGAAGAAGTTGCAAGACAGCGGCGCGCTCGAGAAGCGTAGCTACACCGGACTATACTGTCAGGGCTGTGAGCGTTTCCTGACGAAGAAAGAACTGGTCGATGGAAAATGTCCGATTCACCTCACGCCACCGGAAGAAGTCACGGAACAAAACTGGTTTTTCAAGCTCAAAGAGCAGGAGACGTGGTTGAAGAAGATTCTGAAAGACGAGTACAAAATCATTCCGGACTTTCGTGCCAAAGAAACCTTGTCATTGTTGGATCAAGGGCTTGAAGATGTCTCGTTCTCGCGTCCCAAGACGAGCTTGGCATGGGGAATTCCGGTTCCTGACGATACGGAACAAGTCATGTACGTCTGGTGTGATGCACTGACGAACTATATTTCCGGTTTGGGATATTTCACCGATCATGCCGAGTCAAAATTTTGGGATGATGCGACGGTCACACATGTGATTGGCAAAGATATCGCACGTTTTCACGCACTGATTTGGCCCGCGATGCTCAAGCATGCTGGTGTCAAAATCCCAGATCAGCTTTTGATTCACGGATTCCTGACAAGCGATGGACAGAAGATGAGTAAGTCTCTCGGAAACGTCGTGCATCCGCCGGAAGTACTCGAACATTTCAAAGGTAATCCGGATCCGCTCCGTTTTTATCTGTCGCACGAAATTCCCGTGGGAAATGACGGCGATTTTTCCTGGGAAAGAATCGATGCGCTGTATAATTCGATGCTGCGTAACAACATTGGAAACCTCTTAAACCGCGTTTTGACGCTGATTACAAAAGAAGGTGGTGATATGCAGCTCGATACAAAGCAATCAGGCGTTGAAACATGGGAGGCGTTCGCAAAAGACATGGATGCTATGAATATTTCCGATGCAATCCGTCATCCTGCAGCACTCGCGGATGAATCGAATAAACTCTTTAACGATCGTGCAGTTTGGAAACTGGAAACCGCCGAGAAAAAAGTGCAATTGTCATTCGTCGCTGAACGTTTGCGTCATATTGCATTGATGCTTTTGCCGTTCATTCCTGACACGGCGCAAAAAATCAGCAAGCAACTCGGCGTGTCGTATGCAGACAAGATGCTCGACAAAGATTTTACGATCGATGCATGGAAAGGATGGGGTGCGGACAAAAAATGGACCAAGGTCGGAACACCGGAAATCCTGTTTGCACCGCTAGAGGAAGCAAAATGAGATTGTCATGTCAGGATGATTTGTTATCCTGTACGTGCTCTCGGGTATCGTCATGTTTATGAGGAGGCAGAGAGCATTCTATTCCCTTCATTCTTTTTATGTTTGACCCAATGGCTGACCTCGCGGATACGTCCGCGACGAGCGAAGATCCGCTCTCACCAAGTTCGCACCACACCAGCAGTGCTCCACAGCAGCAGCGCAGTTACTCACCACGTCCACATCAGCCACGCGGCGATCGTGACAGCGATGGTGGGCGTTACGCGAGTGAATTGCACTCCGTTCGTATCAATGCAGGACAGCGCACGTTCTATCTCGACTTGAAAGAGTCTGGAAAAGGCAAGTTCTTCAAGCTCTCCGAGAAGTCTCGCGGTGGTCGCAAGATCACGATCATGTTCGACGTCGAAGATCTTCCAAAGTTCATGGATGCATTCAATGAAATGCAGACAAAAATCTAAGCATTGACTATATACATATGCCAGCGCGGGTTTCTACCCGCGAATCGCGCCTAGAAAAGGCGCGCTGGCATTTGTTATATCGGTGGCAAAACGTACCCGTTCACGAGGGGATTCGTCAGCATCGTGCGATACAGAATCTTCGTGGCTTCGGCACGTGTGATCGGCAACGTCGCACCGAAGGTGCCATCTGGGTAGCCGCCGACGAGATCGAACCAGAGTGCTGT
>JALHMU010000046.1 GCA_022843885.1 Candidatus Peribacteraceae bacterium
TTCCACACTCGGTCCTCCGACTTCTTCTATCGAGGGCATCACAATGCTTGCCAAGAACGGCATGAGCGTTGCACGTCTCAACTTCTCTCACGGCGATCACACGACGCACGGAAAGAATATTCAGATGGCCAAAGAAGTTCGCAAAAAAACTGGAATGAACTTTGCGATCTTGCTCGATACGAAAGGACCTGAGATCCGCACGGGTGACGTTGATCAAGCAATCATGATTACGACCGGTCAGGAAGTGATCTTCACATCTAAGCCGACAGGAAAGGAAAAGCTCGCTGAGATCAAGATCAACTACGATCACTTCGCAAAAGATGTGAAGAATGCTCGTTGCATTTTGCTCGATAACGGTGCGATCGAATTCAAGACGGTGAAGATCAAAGGTGACGCAGTCATCGCCAAAGCATTGAACCCTGGCAAGATCTCATCACGCCGCCACGTCAACCTTCCAGGCGCATACGTCAGCCTTCCATCCTTCACGAAGAAGGACTGGGATGACATTGCCTTCGGCATCAAGCAGGAAGTCGACTTCGTCGCTCCTTCCTTCGTTCGTGACGGTAACGACATTAAGGAACTCCGTGCATTCTTGAAGAAGCACAAGAGTCCGATCCACATCATCACGAAGATTGAAACTGAACAGGCTGTTGAGAACCTTGATGACATCATCGAGCTCTCCGACGGTATCATGATCGCTCGCGGTGACCTCGGTGTCGAAGTCCCGTTTGAAAAGATCCCACGCATTCAGAATGAAATCATCATGAAGTGCCGCGAGAAAGGCAAAGTCGTGATCACGGCGACACACATGCTTGAAAGCATGATCCAGAACCCGATGCCAACACGTGCAGAAGTCACGGATATTGCGCACGCCACGATGGAACAAACGGACGCAACGATGCTTTCCGGTGAAACCGCTGCAGGTCAGTATCCAAAGGAAGCAATCAGCGCCATGGCCAAGGTCATCGCTGAGACCGAATCGTACAATCACTCCTTCACGGACGCATTCATCGAATCATTCGATAACGACAACATGTCACCGAAGTCTGAGCAGGCGCTCGCTGCGTGTGTCATGGCTCAGAACCTCGATGCCAAGGCAATCATTGTCATCACAAAGACCGGTGACACGGCACGCCAAGTCAGCCGTTACCGCTCCCCTGTTCCGATCCTCGCATTCGCCGATTCCGATGTTGTCACGCACCAGCTCGCATTGTGCTGGGGCGCAGAAGCCAATCAGATCACAATCAATAGCGATCCTGAGAAAACCGTGCAGACAGCTCTGAAGCTCGCCAAAGAAAAGAAGCTCTTGAAGGCGGGTGATCAGATCGTTGTCGTTTCCGACATCTCCGTTCCAGGAGCAAAGGAAACAGACGGTTACATCATGACCGTTCAGATTCGCAAAGCGATCTAAGGCTTTTCTGCGAGCGACGTTTCCGTCTTGATAAACTGTGGTTTTGTAATTTTCTGCATTGCAGAAATTTTCGGATCATTTTGGAGTGTTTCCAGCGCCTGTGCCTTGGCCACTTCCATGTTCAAGATCTCTTGTTCCAACAAAAGCTGACTGCGCTCACGTTCAAGTGAACGAAGGCGATAGCCTTTCGTTGCATTCATGTTTTGATGAAACAGGATCAGCAATGCCAAACCGACAATCAGCGTACCGATGGTAATCAGCAGCAACATCGTGCTGTTCGTGACCATGCGGCCGAGCGAACTGCGACGAATGGGTACCGGTGAAGGAAGGGCGGAGGTGATCACAAGGGGGTGGTCTTACGAGAGCTTTTGAATGGCGCGGAATTTTGCGGAACGTGCGCGGGGGTTGTCCTCGATTTCTTTGGATTCTGGAACGATCATTTTTTTGTTCAGGAGTACGAACTTCGCTTCGGCCGAGATTGTACCCGTAGTCGGGTCTTTTTGTGGAGTGGTGAGAGCACGAAACATATGTTTGACGAGGCGATCTTCGAGTGAATGGTAACTGATGACACCAAGTCGTCCGCCGGGAGCAAGAAGTGCAGACGCGGCTTCCAGAAGCGATTTCAACGCACCGAGTTCATCATTCACTGCGATACGCAACGCTTGATAGATCTGGGCGTAGACGAATTTCGCTTCATGTCCGTAGAGTGCGTCGATCAAGATGTTGAGATCGGATGACGTTTCAAACGGCGTCGCGTCGCGTGCGGCAAGAATGGCAGTCACGAAACGATGCGTCTTCGGAAGCTCACCATATTCCTGGAAGATGAATGTCAGCTCTTCTTTTGTAGAACGGTTCAGAAGATCGGCAGCTGTCATTCCCCTGGTCTGATCGAATCGCATATCGAGTGGTGCATTGCCATGAAACGAAAATCCACGCGCAGTGTCGTCGAGATGCGGGGAACTGAGTCCGAGATCGGCAAGGATCACATCGAAGGATCGTTGATCTGCAGGCAGACAGTCGGGTAGTTCACGGAAATTTGCGCGCACTGGAAGGAATCGATCTCCAAAATGTTTCAAACGTTCGGTTGCAACGGACAAATTCGTAGCATCGGCATCAAGTCCGATCAGTGTCCCGTTCGGAGGCACCTTGGAAAGAAATGCTTCAGCATGTCCGCCAAGTCCGAGAGTAACGTCTAGAATCTTTTCTCCGGGTGACGGCAGAAGGATATCGAGGACGGTAGTGAGAAGGACCGGGACATGGCCAGATTCATTCTTTTCGTGGCCAGTCATCGAGGAAATTGTACTCATGGGAGCGAATGGAGCAATGCATTGCCCTTGCGAATTTCAGACACCAGTTTCGTATACAAAAGTTGTTCTCATTTTCTGGCTTGTAGATACGCCTGTAAAGTGTTTTGCACTTGGGTTCGAAGCTTAAATCTTTGGCGTGCAGCGTGGCTCGCATTTTGCCCCATATTTCGACGTAATTCTGGATCGCGTAACGCTCGCTTGATCGTATCGGCACAACTCAGCACATTTTCATTCTCAAAGAGGAGCCCCGTGTCTTCGTGTGTGATGACCGAACGCAAACCTGGTGCATTGCTCGCGACCACACACATGCCGGCGGCCATACCTTCGGCTGCAGTCAGTCCGAACCCTTCAACACGTGACGGAACGATCAGCAATGTTGCGGATTGCATATGTTCTTTTAATGACGCTTCGGATGTGTGCCCAAGAAAAGAAACAGTCGATCCAAATTTTTCTTCAGCATCAGTAATGAATGCATCATTCATTAAATTTTCTCCGATAACTGTCAGATGCAACTCCGGCATTTCTTTTTTCAGAATCTCAAATGCAGAGAGCAACACATCAATCCCCTTTCGTGGCTCAAGTCTGCCGATAAAGAGCAGTTCATGTGTTTTATCAGGAATGAGTGGTTCATTCAAAAATTGCTGTTCATCCAAACTGTTTTCGATCACGATAATTTTTGCAGCCGCAATTCCATAGTGCGTCATCAAATCTTGTTTCGTATCTTCCGAGACGCAGATGAGGAGATCAGCCATCTGATATGTTCGCTTCTCAAGACGCGCCATGAAATTCTTGAAATGTTTTTTGAGAAAAGATCCCGAGAACACGTGTGTCGTTTCCGCAAGATAGGTGTGATGCACCGTCATGACGAAGGGCACAGATGGTTTTTTCCGAAGGACGATACCTCCCGATCCACCATGCATGTGCACAAGATCCAATGCATGTTCGCGAATGATGCGCTCGAGTCCAAACCACAGCGTCAAAGAAAAAGCGGGTGATCCCCCACTCTTATTCCAGCGTCGGCGGGCAATGCGGCTAACTTTTATAGGCGCGAGAGGGCTCGGCGAGAAGACAGTAAAGGAATGCTCCGTGTGCGCTGCTAAAAGGCCTTCCTGTAACCGCTTTACGTGGATACCCAATCCCCCGATCGGAGGGTCAAAATCGTAGCTAAAAACACCGATGTGCATGCCTGAATGGTACCCCAATTTTGGCTTGTAGCTACCAGAAACCCATTTGAGAGTGCCCTGGCGCTATTGACATAAGCCTGAAAATGGTTAGAATGTTCGACTTTGGTTTTCTTCGCTTCAGCGTTCATGAGCTTCGTGCTCGGAACAGTGGCTCCTTCCTCTGTGCAGGTTCTCCCTGTGCCCCTCGCTATGTGGGAGGCACAAGCTGGCGACAGATTCGTGGTCGATACCAAGGCAAATATGGGGTATTTGATCCATGAAAATGGAGAATTTACGTCATTTGAAGTCGCAACAGGACAGCGTCGTGTCGTTCGCTATATCGGGCGTACGTACAATGCCGCGACACCGACAAAGGAGTGGACCGCCAAAACAATGGAAATCAAAGGTGATCGATATACATTCGGACCAACGGGAACGTTCTTCCGTCTCTTTGATGATGAAGATAATGAACGCACGGCCTATGGCATTCATACATTCAAATACGAAGACACGATGTTTGAAGGTGCGCGCTACGGAAGCATGGGATGCATCATCATTCCTGAATCATTGCTCGGTCTCATCACAAAGACATTCGAACTGAACGACAACCAACTCAAAGTCACAACAATGTACGGGTTTGATCGTCTCGTTGCGCAAGCGACGGACGCGCAGGAATAACTATCGCCATCAGCATAGATGACAAGTGGGAGTGTGATGGAACGTCTACCGGGGGGTAGGACGTTTCATCGAAAGGCGTGAGGAGGCAAACCTACGGTTTTCCCCTCAAGGACACTCTCCTTTCCCTTAAAGGTGTCCTCAGCGGTCGGGGCGAGACCCGACGCTTCGGATAGTTTTGAATGGCACAGCCGCCCTTCGTTACGATTTTTTAAAATGATGTTGACTGGAAAATTTGCAGGTCTAGAATTCCGTACTCTCTGATTTATTAGAGAGATCGTCGAGTAGCTCAATTGGTAGAGCATTGCGCCTAAAAACGCACTTGTTATGGGTTCTCCCATCTCGACCGCTTCCGGTTGTGTAGCTCAGTTGGTAAGAGCGCTGGGGTGCCACCCTAGAGGTCATGGGTTCAACTCCCATCACAACCTTAAGACCTCAGTCTCACGACTGGGGTCTTCTTTTTTTTCTCTTCAGTTTCAATACATCTCACTTCCCCGTATACTCTCGCGCGCGTGGAGAGGTGGCCGAGTGGCTGAAGGCACCACACTGCTAACGTGGCAGACCGCAAGGTCTCGAGGGTTCGAATCCCTCCCTCTCCGCCAGTGTAGATAGAAACATCAAAAACAACGTCATGCTCATGCGTCGATTTGCAGATCTCGATCGATTACCAATTCCAAAGAATACGTAGACCCTTATTACCGCTGGCGACAGCTGATAAATCCATTTGATAGATGTTCGTTCCTGGGCGTCCGTATCCCTGACTTTTGAGCTTGTCTGCGACACCGGGCAAACGAAACATTCTGAAGGTATTGATGACCGGCGGTTGCTTCATGCTTTGCGCTGATGCTGGAGTTGCCAGAAAGAGCGTAGAGACGGCCAGGAGGGTAGCAATGGCTTTCATGAGCCAAAGTATACCGTACTTTACATATTTGTAAAGTGTTTTATAAGTTATTTGTTATACTTGAGCCATGTTTGCCACCTATTACGTCACAACGAAGGATCAAGAAGAGGCCGGAATGATCGCTACAACGCTCATCAAAGAGCGTCTTATCGCATGTGCGAATATCATTCCCGCCATCCGGTCATTCAATCATTGGGAAGGCAAAATGCGTACAACCGAAGAATCCGCCATGATCATGAAGGCGCGGAAAGCGGATGCAGACAAGATTATTGCGCGTGTGAAAGAATTGCACTCCTATGATGTCCCCTGCGTCACAGTGATGCCGATTGAAGCCGGAAATCCGGAGTATTTGCAGTGGATCGAAGCCGAGACAAGTCGGAGCTGAAATCCGAGAATCTTCGTGTACAATCAGCCGCGCGCGGAGGGGTGGCCGAGTGGTCGATGGCGACAGTCTTGAAAACTGTTAAACCCGCAAGGGTTTCGAGGGTTCGAATCCCTCCCCCTCCGCCACAGTTGAATTGCAGATGAACAAGGAGCGGAGCGACGCAATGAATCGCAAGATACTGTGTGCCGAAAATCCGTTTCGAGATTTTCGGTAGAGTATTTCCAGTACACTCACGTACGTCATCCTTCCACCCGCTTCTCACACATCCAACAAAAATCCATTCTGCTTTAACCATCCATCGTATTCCTGATACTGCGGACAAAGACGCGATACAAGTGACCAGAATTTTTCTCCGTGATTGTGATGAATGAGATGCACGACTTCATGCACCACGATGTATTGCACAATCTGCGGCGGAGCGAGCAGAAGGCGCCAGTTGAAATTCAAATTTCCTTTGCGGGAGCAACTCCCCCAGAGTGACTTCTGATTCTTGATCGTGATCTTCCCGACTGCAACATCCAAGCGATCTGCAAGAATCCGCACTTCTCGTTCAAACAAAATCTTCGCCTGATTCTTGTACCATTGATGAATCGCGAGACGGATTTTTTCTTTGTCCGCATCACGGCACGAGACAAACAATGTTTCACCGTATCGATATGCCAGTGTCTTTGTATTCTTCTCTGCAATCGAAAGCGTGAGCTCTGTTCCAAGGAACGGAATACGTTCACCCGTTTCAAAGGTGTAGATCTGTTTGGCCTCATGCTTCTTCTGCTGTAACAGAAGCTGCTTTTTAATCCACGATGCTCTGCTTTCCACAAAAGAATGAGCGAAGCGCTCCGGCATCTTCTTCGGAAGAACCACCTCTACTCTCCCTTTCGGGAGAATACGAATCGTCAGACGTTTTGCACGATCCGATACTCGAATGTCGTAAGAAAAATCTTGCACCGGGACAGGATCACGAAGTCCGCCTCTTCGCGCAAGGAAAAAATTCTCATTTCTTCCTTTGGCCCGGACGATGCTATTCTGAGGGCCACTCTCCCCCCATTTTCATGTTTAAGAAAAAATCTTCTAAGTCAAAAGCACTCATGTGTGCGAGTGGAGCCGAATTCGTCGGCACATTCCTTTTGGCACTCTTGGTCAGTGCATCCGTCGCTCTGCCGATGGGTATTCCAACGCCAGTCATTGCTGGTGTGACGCTTGGCCTGCTCGTTTTCACACTCGGTCCGATCAGCGGTGCGCACATCAACCCAGCTGTGACGCTCGCATTGTTCAGTCTCGATAAAATCGATTCCGGTCGTGCAGTCAGATACATCGCAGCTCAGCTGGCAGGCGGATTGCTCGCATTGGCAATCGTCCATTTTGGATTCGGGATGCCGATCATGCTTCCAGATATTTTTGATTTCAGTTGGCAGATTTTGTTCGGTGAAATCCTCGGTGCAGCGATCCTCGGCTTTGCCGTCGCAGCTGCCGTTCTCGGAAATGTTGATCGCAGTGCATCCGGTCTCACGATCGGTGGTGCATTGTTCCTCGG
>JALHMU010000047.1 GCA_022843885.1 Candidatus Peribacteraceae bacterium
ACGCCCTGGGCGTCAGTGAAGCAACCATCACTCCTTCCTATTACGGCAGTGAGAAGCACTTGCTCGTCGACTGTCCGGGTGTCGTCGACATTCAGCAATGTATCGAGACGGTAGGAAAGACGATCCGCCTGGAATTCAAAGAGGAATTTACCGAAGCAACCGAGGAATATAAGAAGGGTGTGCGCGACAAAGCCAATGCGACGTTTGCCACGATTCAAAGCGGTGAAAAAACATTGCAGTCTGCAGGTCAGGACTTGAGCAGCACGCTCGGTACGGTGTTCTCTGAGAACGAACGTTTCAGTGAAGCCGATCTTCCAAACGGTCTGAAGCAATTCTGGACCCGCAAACCAGGTGATCCGGTCTTGCTCACGGAAGGCACCATTCAAACCGTCGGTATGAATGCCGAAGGGGTACAGGAATTGCAGGAAGTCGGTGGTATCTACGTTGCAGAAGTTGTATCGCCGATCGCACCGGGAACAAAACAGATCGAGAATACGTCTGACGCACTCACGGAATTGAAGAATCGTGCATCCGGCGCAACGCTCGTGACGCAAAAAGATATCTTGCTGACCGATGTTGATGCGGCCCTTCGCGATCAAATCTCCACACAACAAGTTGGTACGTCTGTTGCCGTTTCAACACCTGCTCCTGGTGTGCTCTACGTCAACGGTCGTATCGATGGAACGGAACGTGCAAGTGTCCGTCACATTTTGGTGTCATACAAAGGCGCCGATCGCGCTGAAACAACGGTGACACGTACGAAAGAAGAAGCTGAGGCTCGCGCCGAAGATCTGAAGAAACAAGTGGATGGCGGTGCAGATTTCGCCGCTCTGGCAGCCACACAATCCGATGGTCCATCCAAAGCGCAATCCGGAAAATTGGAACCATTCACTCGTGGAACATCCGATCCAGCATTCGAAGCTGCTGCATTCGTCTTGAAGAAAGGTGAAGTCAGTTCCATCGTCGAAACTCCATTCGGTTTCCACATCATCAAAGCTGATGAAGATGTACAGGTCACAGGTACAAAGGTGTCATATTCGTTCTTACAAGTTGCAAGCAAACAGCAAGCGGACGATTTTTTGAAACAGATCAATGAAAAGACCGTCGTAAAAACTGAAAATCAGATTGGCCTGCGCGTCCTCTTCTTCTCACTCGAGCCAACGGGTTGGAAAGACACAGAATTGAACGGTCAGCACTTCCGCAGTGCAGCTGTGACGGTCGATCAATACACGAACATTCCCGTCGTACAGATTCAATTCGACAGCGTCGGCGCCAAACTCTTCCAGGAACTTACGAAGAACAACATTAACAAGCGCATCGCCATCTTCGTCGGTGGTGAACTCGTGTCTGCGCCAACGGTACAGAATGAAATCAGTGGTGGCACGGCCATCATCACGGGTAGTCAGAACTTCGAAGAAGCCAACCGCCTCGCTACAGACCTGAACACAGGTGCTATCCCGGCTCCGATCTTCTTATCGGGTCAGAACACCATTCAGCCAACGCTTGGTGCCAGCGCATTGAGTGAATCACTCTTCGCCGGTTTCATCGGATTCCTGATCCTGTGCTTCGCGCTAGTCTTCATCTATCGCCTGCTCGGCCTCATCTCCGCGCTCACGTTGCTCTTGTACTTCGTCTTGCTGCTCGCATTCATGAAACTACCGCTCTTCCTCGTCACGGATGACTACATCGTCATCACGCTTGCGGGTATTGCCGGTGTCATTCTGTCGATCGGTATGGCCGTCGACGCGAACATCTTGATCTTCGAACGCATGAAAGAAGAACTCGCGCAGGGCAAAACGCTGAAGACAGCTGCCGCAACAGGATTCAAGCGTGCATGGCCATCTATCCGCGACGGTAACATGTCGACGCTCATCAGCTGTGCGATCTTGATCGTCATCGGTACGAGCATCGTTCGTGGATTCGCCATCACACTCGCACTTGGTATCTTCATCGCTCTCTTCTGCGCCCTCGTTGTGACGAAGTGGCTCTTGGACAAAGTCTTCGCTTCTCCGCTCGCTGAGCATGAAGCCTACTTCCTGCCAAAGAAGAAGCGTCAGCATCACCAGAAATAAGCGCCATGCGCGCCTCTGTGCTTATCACCGATCTTGAGGTCAAGACACGCATCGGCGTGTCACCTGAAGAACGTGCCACTGCGCAACGACTGCTCATTTCTATTGAATGCGATGTTGTGCACACATCGGAAGATCGGGTATCGATTGATTACGCGCACGTAGCCGAACGTTTGCACCAGCTTGCCGAGCATGAACGTGAAACGCTGGAGAAGTTCTGTGACGACATCGGTGTGATGCTCGTGAAAGAATTCGGTTCGGAACATTTCACCATCGAGGTGAAGAAATTTGTGATTCCCGGTGCAGCCTCCGTCTCCTATCGCCTCTCGACCAAATGAAGTCTGTTGTGCTCGGCATCGGCTCCAATATTGATGCCGAAAAAAACATGAAAGCCGCCGCGGAACTGCTACGAAAAGAATGGCCGACGATTCGTTTTGCGCATGTGTATGCCAGCGCTCCAATGCATGAAGTGCATCAGGATTCTTTTCTGAATACGGTCGCTGTGTTTGAAGCTGATGCGGAAGCAACGCAGATTCAATCTGTTCTGCAATCGATCGAACAAACTCTGAAGAAAGATCCACCGTTCAAATTCGGTCCACGAACGATTGATCTGGATATTCTGCTGTATGGAGAAGAGCACATCGAAACGCAGACACTCACTGTGCCTCATCCTCGCCTCCAGGAGCGTCGCTTTGTGCTGGAGCCACTCTGTGAGCTTCTCGATGAGAACGCGCTCCACCCGGTCTTACAACGCTCCTACAAGGATCTACTGCACGATCTGCCACCACAAGGCTGTGAACGCACCAACGTCGCTTTGTAAGCGTCGATGGATTATACTGCCGCTTCCATGCAAGACCTCTTTCGTGACCTGCTGAAAAAGATCGGCGAAGACCCCACTCGTCCGGGACTCAAAGACACACCGAAGCGTGTGGAAGAGAGCTTGAAATTTCTTACGTCCGGATACGATCAAGACATTGAAACTGTCGTAAATGGCGCGCTCTTCCCGACTGATACGGACGGCATGATCATCGTAAAAGATATCGAATGCTATTCATTGTGCGAGCACCACATGCTGCCATTCACCGGGAAAGTGCACGTCGGATATGTTCCAGACAAAACGATTATCGGACTCAGTAAGATTCCACGCATTATCGATATGTTTGCCCGCCGTCTGCAAGTGCAGGAACGTTTGGGTCAGCAAATCTGCGATACGCTGGATGACATCCTCAAACCAAAAGGCATTGGCATTGTGATCGAAGCAAATCACTTTTGCATGATGATGCGCGGCGTCGAGAAACAACACAGTTCAGCCGTCACGAGTCATGTCCGGGGTCTCTTCAAGAAAGATGAGAAGACGCGTGAGGAATTTTTGCGACTGATCGGGAAGTAATTACGCCGCAAGTGCGTATTCTTCCTCGCGTGCAGCATCGTCGATGCGTCGCAGGTCTTTTTCCTTGTTCACAGCCTGTTCGACGTCATCCAGATTGATGCCCGCAGCTGCGATAGAAGAAAGCAGATCCTGCTTGTACTTTCGATACTGATCGGAGACGAATCGATCACCGGTCTTTGCGACCGTGAGCCCTTCGATCAAAGCGGTTTCATCGAATTCTTTTCCGCCGATCGTGACGACACTGTTTCCTTCCATTGTGTTCCCTTGAATCATGTCTGCAGTGTGATCACCTTTGAGATGGAATTTTTCATGCTCATCCACTTCTTTTGTTCGTGCGAGCGTATCTTTGACACTCGTTCGAACTTTGATCGTCTCCGCTGCGATTTGTACTTTTGGTGAACCGTCATACAGTCCTCCAATTCCATCATCGAGCTGTTTGATCGCGGCACCCTTCGTATGTTCCTGGATGCCAGAAATCCACTCAGAAACATGTTTCTGAGCCTCTGCAGAGCTTTCCTGCTCTGAGCGTTTTTGCACAATTTTTCCGAGTTCCTGACCCGAGACGCCATCGGCGTGTTCATCCACCGTGGCATTGATAAGTGTCATTGCCTCTGCCTCTGCCGATGGTGTGGGGTGAAGAGTTTGCATCATAAAAGTATGAGCGCATTTCACTCCAAAAAGCAAGGGTCACGGGGAACTTTTTCTTAGGCAGTGCGAAGTTTTTGTGCCAATTCTTTCTTACTCAGACCATGTCCGTTTCCATTTCCGTTGCCGTTTCCATTCCCATTCTTCTTTTTCTTTTCATTCTCTTTCGCCATTTCATCGACGTTGATGCGGTACAGGTTGTGATAGTCTTCCAATTCGTTTGGCCCGGCGACTTTCAGCACGTCGAGCTCGGGTGCGAACATTTCGCTGAAACGATCGCGGCGGCGCACCAATTTTGTCGTTCCGTCCTGATAGATCACGATGACAGACGCACGCTTGATCGTATTGAAGTTGCTCGCCATGACAGATGCGTACGCACCCACGTCCATGATTGTAAGCAGATCCCCTGCTCGCAGCTTTGGCATCATGTGATCCTTCACGATGATGTCCCAACAGTCACACGTGTTTCCTGCAACGGTCAGTTTGTGCACGCGCGGTGATTTCAGCTTGGAAGCCGGAAGGATGTCATAGTTGATGCCACCTTGGATCAATGCGTCCGGGACGAAGTTGTAAGTAGACCCGTCAGCGATGATGAAGCGGTTGGATTTTCCGAGGCGCTTCTTGGAGATCACACGCATGAGTCCGATACCTGCATTCAAGACAATCGCCTTTCCTGGTTCGAAGCAGAGTTGAATGTCTGGAAGATCATTCGCATCGAGGAGTTTCTTCCAGTACTCCGTGAATCCTTTCAATTTCTCGATCGGGAATGCAGCTTCATCGCCGATTGCCGCAGGGAATCCTCCGCCGAGCGACACGCTCTTCGGCTTCATGCCGCGGTCATAACACTTGCGCAGTAGTTTCACCATTGCCTTCGCAGCGGCCTTGTAGACGCGCGGATTGTGCACGTAGCCACCATGGAAGTGGAACCCGTAAAAATCGACGTACGGGCTTTTCTGGATCATATCGAGGGCATGATCGAGGTACGTGATCGGAATGCCATACTTATTCGTTTTCGTTGTGTAGCTCCCGAGGGTCAACATCGGGTTCACGCGCACCACTGTACGAATCTGCTGCTTGAGTTTCTTGGCTGTCGCAGCAATCGCTTCGATGTCTTCGTAGCTGTCCGTCGTGATGGACTGAATACCAAGTTTGGCAGCGAAGTGAATGTCCTGTGGTGACTTGAACAAGTTCGTGAACGTGATCTGCTTTGGTTTGAAGTCTGCAAGCAGTCCCAAAATGATTTCACCAACGCTTGAGCAGTCGAGTTCGAAACCTTCTTCGCGAATGATGCGCATGATCTCCAAGTTGGAGTTCACTTTTGCGGCGTACTGCAAGTGCACATTTGGTCCGAACGTCTTTTTGAATCGGCGGCATCGACGACGAATCTCACTCTCGACCATGATGTACAGCGGCGTACCGAATTTCTGTGCGAGCTTCTCTACCGGGACACCTTCGATATAGAGCATCCCCTGCTTGTCTTGTGACAAAAACGCATCCCAACGTTCGCGCGCATATCGATGTGAGACGGGAAGGAGTGCCGGAGGATGCTGGGTGCTCTTTTTCGAGCCGGGAGGGCGAGAGGACATCTCGTTTGTCGTGCGTTGGTAGGGAAGACCCCGTTTTTACTTCGAAGGGAAGCAACAAGTCGAAATTATAGGGTGCTGAGTTTCGATGTAAATATGATTTTCAAGAAATTCTTTCTGCGCTCAGATATCTTCTGATCTCCATTCAGAAGTTTTACTTGATTGAATCTGTTCGAGTTTTTGACCACACCGATCCAAGCTATCCGGTTCTGCGCGTGTAGATTCGATGATTTCTATGCCATTAAGGACACGCAGCACAAATTGATCATGCGCATGGGCGATACCTTTCTTCAGAAGGAGTATCGAATCCATGTCACGAACTTCCGTATGTCCATCGTAGTGATAGAAAACAACACGCATGACATTGGCATGCACCGCTTCCACTTCACAGAAGATGTCACCCTGGGGCACTTCTGCCTCACGTATTTCATGAACGCCACTCTGCAGAGTATCGATCATTACAGAAAATCCTATGCCTCCTCTCTGCGTGATGCAAGAACTACCAACCGAGCACGTAGCTGAACACGAGTGGCGCGACGATCGATGCATCCGAGTTGATCATGAATTTCGGCGTATCGATATCGAGCTTACCCCACGTGATCTTCTCGTTCGGGACGGCGCCGGAGTAGGAACCGTATGATGTCGTAGAGTCACCGATCTGGCAGAAGTAGGCCCAGTATGGACACTTACGCTCAAGATCTTGGATGTACATCGGAACAAGACAAATCGGGAAGTCACCGGCGATACCGCCACCGATCTGGAAGAACCCAACGGAGATACCGGCATTGGCCTGCTCCATATACCAATCACCGATGAATGGCATTTGTTCAAGACCATGCTTCACACAGCTGAAGCTGGAGAGCGTTCCTTCGATGACGTGTCCGGCAATGATGTTACCTGTCGTACAGTCTTCGTAGCCCGGAGTGACGATGGGAATGTTTTTCAGCATCGCAGCGTGCATCCAAGAATCTTTCGGATCGATCTGATAGAACTTCTCGAGTGAACCGTTACGGAGCATTTCGTAGTAATACTCAAACGGGAATTTTCGTGTCCCCTTCTTATCAGCCTCAATAAGGAGTGGCATCAACGCCGTTTCAATGCGGC
>JALHMU010000048.1 GCA_022843885.1 Candidatus Peribacteraceae bacterium
ATCAATGGTTCTGGAAAATTACACAATATGCGGAGAAGTTACTCAACAATCTTGAAGGTTTGAGTTGGCCTGAAAAAACAAAGCTGATGCAAACGAACTGGATAGGACGCAGTGAAGGCGCGGAAATTCGATTTGATATTGAAGGTTCCAAAGAAACACTCACCGTGTTCACGACTCGTCCGGATACGATCTTCGGCGCGACATATATGGTGCTCGCTCCGGAACATCCACTTGTGGAAAAGATTACATCATCCGATCACAAAGCAGCGGTTGAAAAATACATCTCTGCAGCCGCCAAGAAAACAGAACTGCAGCGCAAGGATTTAGAAGTGGATAAGACCGGAGAGTTCACAGGCGCATATGCGTTGAGCCCTGTAGATGGACAAAAAATACCAATCTGGATTGCTGATTATGTGCTCATGAACTACGGAACCGGCGCGATCATGGCAGTACCCGGACATGATGAACGCGATCACGCGTTTGCCGTGAAATATAAGATCTTAATCAAAGAAGTTGTGAAAGGTGGCGAAGATATTCAAGCTGCTGCTTTCACCGAAGAAGGAGAGTCTGTGAATTCTGATTTCTTAAATGGACTCAAAACTGCGGCCGCAAAAAAAGAAATGATCACGTGGCTCGAGAAGAATAAGCGCGGTAAAGGAGTGATCAACTATCGACTGCGCGACTGGCTCGTGTCTCGTCAGCGTTACTGGGGTGCACCAATCCCGATCGTCTACGATCCTGAAGGCAAGGCACATCCAGTTCCTGAAGAACATTTGCCATGGACACTTCCAACCGACGTCGAATTCAAGCCAACAGGCGAATCGCCATTACGTGCGTCCAAAGAATTTAAAGAGCGTACAGAAAAGCTTTTCGGAAAGGGCTGGACACCGGAGTATGACACGATGGATACCTTCGTCTGCAGTAGCTTCTACTACCTGCGTTACTTGATGCAGGGTGATCCAAAGACATTTATCGATCCTGCGCTCGAAAAGAAATGGATGCCGGTCAGTATGTACATCGGTGGACCGGAGCATGCCACCATGCACTTGATCTATGCACGCTTCGTGATGATGGCGCTCAAAGACTTTGGTCACGTCTCACATGAGGAACCATTCAAGCGTCTCGTGCACCAAGGTCTGATTACGAACCAAGGAGCCAAGATGAGTAAGAGTAAAGGTAACGTGGTGAGCCCGGATTCTTTTATCGATCGTCATGGTTCCGATGTCTTCCGTATGTACCTGATGTTCATGGGTCCGTTCACTGATGGTGGTGACTGGAGTGACACCGGTATCAAAGGCATCGATCGTTTCGTGATTCGCATTCATCGGATGTTCTCTGAGAAATTGAACAAAAAAGTAGAACAAAGTAATCAGCTTACAGTAGGGCTCCACGCCACAGTGAAGAAGGTGACTGAGCAGATTGAAAAGCTGCAATTCAATACCGCAATTAGCTCACTGATGGAGTTCCTCAATATGCTCGAAAAAGAAGAGGGGATTCATCCGGACACTGCAAAGACATTTGCATTGCTGCTCGCACCTCTTGCTCCACATTTGAGTGAAGAGTTGTGGGAAATGCTCGGAGAAAAAGATTTCATCATCAATCAATCATGGCCAACATTCGATCCATCGAAACTGATTGCCGATACGATCACGATCGTCGTGCAAGTGAACGGCAAGCTTCGTGCTGAACTGACGGTTGATGCAAACATTTCTCAAGAAGATGTCATCGCACTTGCAACGTCACAAGAGAACGTCCAAAAATATCTGGAAGGCAAAGCACCCAAGAAGGCGATCTACGTGAAAGGAAAGCTCGTGAGTTTAGTTCTCTGATTTGCGCTGCCGTAAGATCTGCTTCAGTGAGCGTCGTAGTTTTGCTTGAATTTGGAATATTGGTTTTACGATCGAGTCTAACTTTAATTTGTCGCGAATCTGTAAAAGCAATAATCCTTTTTGCTGGCTGATGGCATCCTCATCGATGAAATGTCCATATGTTTCGATTGCCTCATTCAGGCTATCTATTTCTTTCATAACCTCAGCAACATCAGGTTCACTCTCTTTCATTTCTTGAACTCTACTCCAGATCATGTTTCTCAATTCACCTCGTAACCATTCAATTCTCTTTTTTAAAGCATTGCTCTGAATACTTTCCTGTTGGCGTCCTTCCTGAAATATCATTTGAACTGGATACAGATCGCTTCCTTCGCCATATGCCTGCGGTGGGTAGTTTTGCATTGGAGAATATTCAATTCCTGTATAGTCAGAGTGTCAATGGAGCATCCTTTTGACCGTTATGCGGCTTTTACCGATCTTGAAGCACTCAAGAAAATCTCTTCCGAGCCCTTACGGAAGAGCAAAAGAGTGAATTTGCTGAAGACAACCGTGACTGACTTTGTCGATTGGGCGAAGCGTCAGGAGTGGGATATCAAACCGGTACCGTGGTGCAAGGAGGCATTTTACGTCGATCGTGAGAACAGAGAGCGTGCACTTGGGCGAGACTTGTTCCATTTGCTTGGATTCACGTACATGCAAGAAGCAGCGAGTATGTTGCCGCCTGAACTACTGGATCCTCAACCTGGTGAAAATATTCTTGATATGTCAGCTGCACCTGGAAGCAAGACGACACAAATTGCATCCAAGATGCAGGAGCAGGGGATTATCATCGCCAATGACATGCAAGAGAAGCGACTCTGGACACTGAATGCCAACATGCAACGTTCCGGCGTGATCAACGCGATTCTCACGAAGAAAGTGGGACAGTGGTTCTCACGTCATATGACCGGACGTTTTGATCGTGTGTTGATCGATGCACCGTGCACAGCGCAAGGAACACTCCGCAAAGATTCCACAGCACTCGAATATTGTTCCGCCGATAACATCGGCAAGATGTCGCGACTCCAAGTCGAACTCCTGGAAGCGGCGATCCATGCAACGAAAGTTGGGGGCAGAATCGTGTACTCAACATGCACTCTCACACCTGAAGAAAATGAATCTGTGATTGAAACAATCATGAACAAATTTGGTGATCAAGTCACGATGCTTGATCCGATGCCCGACATTCTCAAACAAGCCAAAGCAGACAGTCTTCTCGTGCAGAAAAACATCGGAATCAAAAAGACATTTCCCGCGTACCGACTCTGGCCGCAAACATATGATACCGAAGGATTCTTCTGTGCGGTTCTACAAAAAAATGCACCAACACGTGATGCCGACCGCATGGAAATGCGGGATCGTTTTGAACGTGAAGTTCGTCGCATTGATCAAAAGAAATGGCGTGAAAATTTGAAAGATTGGTACGGCACCGATTTCATGCGTGATCAGGAAACGTTGTTTGAAAGTAAGAAGCAGATGTTCCTCACAACCCAGGGCATCGCAAAGTTTCCGTTGCCGATGTCAGACTTCGCCCTCGGTCTTCCATTTGGAAAACCAACAACACATGGACTCGTTCGACTCTCGCATGAAACCGCAATCTTGCGTGGCCATATGGCGACCGCTCAAGTCATCGACATTACAGAGGAGCAATTTGCTGCACTGCTCAACGGACAGAATCTCAAAGACATTGTTGTGAAAGGTATTGATGACGGAGACGTGCTGCTGCGTACGAATGTCGGAACAAAAACAATTATTGCAGGTCGTGGTCTGCTCAAGGATGGCGAGCTTCTGAACCGTCTGCCGCGCGAAATCGTGCGTGTGCACGGCTAAAATTTGTCAATCTTGGGCGAGCGTCCGGAGTGCTATACTTTCTTTCCCATGGACGCCAAAGAGGAGATCAAATCCCGGCTGCCGATCGAGCAACTCGTCGGTGAATACTGCCAGCTCACACGCAAAGGCAGAAACTTCGTCTGTGTGTGTCCATTTCACAACGACACGCGTCCAAGCTTGCTCGTCTCACCGGACAAAGGCATTGCATATTGTTTCGCCTGTCAGACCGGTGGTGACATCTTCAACTTCTATCAAGCCATCGAAGGTGTCGACTTCCCGCAAGCAATCAAAGATCTCGCCGATAAAGTCGGTATCGTATTGCCGAAAGAGCGCATGTCAGCCGGACCAAAGAAAGATGAGAAGGAACGCATCCGTGAATGTCTGGAAGCCGCTGCTTCTTTTTATGCGGAGCGATTGAATTCCTCCAATGAAGCACTCGCATACCTTGAAGAACGTCAGATGCCGGAATCTATTCGCAAAGAATTCCAGGTCGGATATGCACCGGATTCTTTTTCCGAAACCTACGATCATCTTTTGAAAGCCGGTTTTAGCAAGACCGAGATTCTCCAAGCCGGACTCGCAGTACAGAAAGATTTGAACGACCGCATGCACGATCGCTTCCGTCATCGTGTGATGTTCCCGATCTTCGATCATCAAGGTGGTGTCATTGGATTCGGTGGACGAACGCTTCGAGCTGAAGATGCCAAGTACGTGAACAGCCCGGAAGGTCCGCTCTATCACAAATCGGCTGCACTGTTCGGATTGTCACATGCCAAAGAAGCAATCCGTGAAAAGCGCCAAGTCATTTTGGTCGAAGGCTATTTCGATGTTCTCGCGTGCGCCAAGATCGGGATCAAGAACGTTGTGGCAGTCAGCGGTACCGCACTCACTGAGCAGCATGCCAAGTTGCTCAAGCGCTATGCCGACACTGCCATCCTGTGTCTCGACCAGGACCGTGCCGGACGTGATGCTGCAGAACGCGCATTCCATATTCTCGTGAAGCAGGGAATGCAGACCAACGCCGTGAAATTGTCCGCTAAAGATCCGGATGAATTTGTGAAAGCGGAACCGGGTTTGTTTCTTCAGCTGATGCAAGATGGCGGCGTGCCATTCATGGATCAACTCCTTGAAGATATGCGACAAGATCCATCACTCACGTCACCGCAGGGCAAACGCGACATCACAGAAAAATTCCTGACCTTTGTTGCATCACTGCAGACTGCCGTGGAGCGTGAAGAGTACGTGCAGAAAATTTCTCAGACCGCGAGCATCAGCGTGACGGCACTCCAGTCCGATCTGCAAACCATCTTGTCACTCGGTCATGCACCGAAAGACAAGAAGAAAGATCAGGAGCCACACATTTCTATCGATAAAACGCCATTCTCACGAATGGAATTGTGTCTCGGTCTTGCAATGCTCTATCCCGAACAACGTACGTTGCTCCAAGAGCTCATCACTCCGGAACGAAAAGAGTATGCACTCCTGTATGACATGCTGAAAAACGATGCCACTTCTTCGTCCACGGAACTCATCACACAGATCGATATTCCAAGTGAAACCAAGGATTGGCTCACAGTGCTTATGCTGTTCTGCGAAGAGAACTTTGGATCCTGGTCAGAAACAGTTGCGGGGCGAGAATTCCATAAACTCTGCAAATCAACCAACAAAGAAATCGTTCTAGAGCGCCAGCGCCGCATTATTGACCAGTTAAAGCTGGCTCGTGTAAGCGGTCGTATCGACGAAGAGGCCCAACTGCTCACGCAATACAATCAAGCGCTGAAACTGGCCAAAATGGCCTCATAATCATTTACCAAAGTCCATTCTTGGCGTATATATAGATATATTCCCTTGGCTTCATCTGAAGCCTGTTTATACTACTGTCCAAGTTTATGGCTTCTCATCCACGTAAATTTATCCATCAGCCGACTGACGACGATCTGAAGAGTTTTCCTGAAGAAGTGAAACATCTCGTCAAGAAAGGTCGTGAACAGCGTTACGTTACCCATCAAGAAATTCTGAAAGCGATTCCAAATGCAGAAGAGGACATCGATCTTTTGGATAACGTGTACACATTGTTCGTCGATCTCGGTATCGATGTCATCGATGTAAAAGAAACGCTCATCTGGCAGCGTAAGAAAGGGAAAAGCAATCAGGATTCCGAGCCACTTCAAGGTGCCGTCACAGCTGCAACATCCGACGATGAATCGCTGGAAGTTGTTGCGACTGCTGGTATTCAAACCGACACGATGGATGGAAAGAAGAAGGACGATGGTGATAAGAAGCGCAAAGAACGCGAAGTCGATCTCCTCGAAATCTCCAATGACTCCGTGCGCATGTATTTGTCGGAGATCGGTCGTGTACCGCTCATCGACGCACGTAAGGAAGTGGAACTTGCTCGTCGTATCCGCAAAGGTGACGCTGGTGCCAAGCAGCAGCTTGCAGAAGCCAACCTTCGTCTCGTCGTTTCGATTGCAAAGAAGTACATGGGCCGCGGTCTCTCATTCTTGGATTTGATCCAGGAGGGAAACATCGGTCTCTTCCGCGCTGTGGAAAAATTCGATCCTGAACGCGGTTTCAAATTCTCCACATACGCTACGTGGTGGATCCGCCAAGCAATCACGCGTGCTATCGCTGACCAAGCTCGCACCATCCGTATTCCAGTGCACATGGTCGAAACCATCAACAAATTGACGCACACACAGCGTCGTTTGGTACAGGAACTCGGTCGTGAACCAACAGTCGAAGAACTTGCTGTGGAAATGGAAATGGACGTGAAGAAAGTTCGCCACATTCAGAAGATCAGCCAAGACATCATCTCGCTCGAAGCACCAGTCGGTTCTGAAGAAGATT
>JALHMU010000049.1 GCA_022843885.1 Candidatus Peribacteraceae bacterium
CATACGTGCAACGCCGTGGTGCAGAAAAATTGCTGTTTCAGCTGACGATCTGGCTTTCCGTCGCGTTCTTCACGTTGGCGGTCGTGTTGATCTTGATCAACAAGTAAGGCCATATCGGTCGGTTTTCGTCTCATGCGCTCCCCGCTGCGTCTTCTGTCGGCTATGACGCGCCTCGAGAGGATCATTCTGGCGGTCCTATCGCTCGCGCTCCTTCTAAGTGCTTTGCTCTTGGTCCGACGGTTTTATATGGAGAACACGGTGGAACTTCCTACCAGTGGAGGTACCTATATTGAAGGATCCGTTGGAGAGGTCCATCAGCTCAACCCATGGTTCACGGTCGCAAACGATGTGAATAAAGACATCGTCTCGCTCGTGTTTTCAGGATTGCTGCGATATGACCCGAAGACGGCCAAAGTGATCGAAGATCTCGCGACACTCAAAGTCTCGCCAGATAACCGCGTCTATACCCTCCGTTTGAAAGATGACATCTTCTGGCACGATTCAGTGCCCGACATGCCACATCCGGTCACAGCCGATGACGTCATGTTCACATTTACATCCATTCAAGATCCTGCGTTTCCAAATCCCCTCCTTCGACAAAACTTCCGCGGTGTGGAGATCGAGAAGATCGATGATCGTACCGTCCGATTCCGTTTAGCAAATCCATACAACTTCTTCGTGAGTAACCTGACACTGGGATTGCTTCCAGAACGTTCGTTCGAAGGTGTAGGTATTGAAGATTTCGATAAAGTGCTCGACTTTGCCTATCAGCCTATCGGAGCTGGACCATACGAATTCATCAGCTTGCTGCAAACCGATCTCTCATCTGAAGCGACTCTCAAGCGTTTCGATCGTCCGTCACTTGATGCAGTGAAGTTGGATCGTATCGTCTTCCGTATTTTCCCGGACTACAACTCACTGCTCGCAGATATCGGCAACTTGGATGGTGTTCGTCTTGTTCCGCGTAACGAAGAAGGTGAACCGATTCTGCCACGTGGCTTCAAGCCTGTGCCGTATTCTCTGCCGCAGTACACTGCATTGTTTTTCAATCTTGATCGCCCGATCGTCAAAGACAAAGCACTCCGACTGGGGCTGCAACTTGCCACGAACAAAGAAGAAATCGTCAAAGCGCTGCATGAAACGAACATTATCGACACGCCGCTTCTTGAAATTGATCTCGGAGATTGGCGCTACAAATTTGATCCTGCATCGGCACAAGGCGCACTCTATAACTCCGAATGGAATCTTCCTGAACGCGTGCGTTTGCGAAACATTTTGACGCAGCGTGATGCCAATGCCACGGGTCCCCTTCGCTTTCCGGATCAAATCGTGATGCTCCAAACAGGTGCATTGCTCACACTGACAGGCTCAGTCAAAGATATTTCCTTCCCGATGTCCGTAAATGGCGTGGCGGCATCGACAGGTGTCGTGACCTATCCCGGACGAACGGAAACCGTCTGGCGCGTCCGACTTGGTACCTCGGGTGAAAGTGGTGCGATCAAGATCGGTACGAACATTATTCGCATGACCGATGCATCCGGACGTATCATTGATTCCGCATACGTCACACGTGTCATTGATCCTCTCACATTCAAGTTGCAACGCGATGAACAGGCATTCATCGAAACATATGTCGCATCCGGTGGAAACGAACGTCTCACGGTCAGCGATGTCTTCCTGGAAAACGGTTACCTTCGCGCACGCAAAGATAGCGACCCGATTCACATTCGCATCAATGCCCGTGGCGAACCGCTGAAATTGAGACTGCTCACCAGTCCGTCCCCTGCGCACTACTCTGTCGTTGCGAATCAGATCAAGAAACAGTGGGCAGCGGTTGGTGTCGATGTATCGGTAGAAGTGCCCGCCGATGAGAATGAATTTGAAAGCCGTATGCTGAGCCGTGACTACGACATCTTGTTATTCGGCCAATCACTGCTCGATAACTTGGATAGTTACCCATACTGGCATTCCGGCAATATGCAGGATCGGAGCGGCGATAAGGCCAAGTTGAAGCTAGATGCCTTCAATATGTCGCAATATCAGTCCTTAGAAGCAGACGTGCTCCTCACAACGATCCGCGAGAACCCTGACGAAGGCGCTCGCAAACGCGCTCTCACCAAGCTCAATGACCTGATCAAAGCCGATACACCGGCCATCTTCCTCTATTCCCCGCTCTACGTCTTCGGGCATAGCGAGAAGATCAGCGGTATTACATTAGGCACATTATCCGTCCATTCCGATCGATTCCTGACATTAAACGACTGGTTCATTCATACAGATCGTGAATTTAAAGCCGGAAAGAGTTGGTTTTCGATTTTCTCGTGGTTACCGAGTTTGTTATAACAAAATACTTTAGAGATTAAGAATCATTAATTTTCGTTTACCCTACAGCAGAAAAGCACTTGCCACGGGTACCCATTTTCCCTATCCTTTCGCGGCTCTAGTGGCTATAATTCTTTTTTACCCAATGCCACCATGATGGAACTACTTCTTCTCTCAGACATTGACGGCATCGGCAGAAAAAACGACCTCGTGGTCGTAGGAGATGGCTATGCATTGAACCACTTGCTTCCGAAGCGCAGAGCGCTGGTTGCCACACCAAACGTGCGCCGCCGCTACGCTGAAGATATCAAGCGTCGCGCCTTTGAAAAGCAACGTGAAACAACGCAGAAAGCCGAACTCGTTCGTTCTGTCGATCAAAAGACCGTCACGCTCAAGCGCAAGGTCACCAAGACCGGTAAGCTCTACGCTTCCATTACGGAAGAGATGATTATCGAAGCGCTGCAGACGCAACACAATGTGTCTGTTCCTGTGCAGGCGATCTCCATGTCGGATTCGATCAAAGCAGTCGGTAAGCACCGCGTCACTGTTCAGATGAACGGCGAAGTCGCGTCGCTTACGGTCGATATTCAGCCCGAGTAATCTTTCTTTTCAGAAAGAAGACGTTGGCATAACTTTCGTGGCGGGATGCCTCGAGTGTTGCTACCCTGTGCTTGATGATGTCAGATCTTGGAGGACTAGAAAGCATGGGCCCGGACGAAGGCGGGGGGAAAGCCCCAGAGCAACTCTCTGAAGCTGCCAAACAGCGCTTTGCTGCGCATGCTGCTGCTGCCAAACAAGTTCGCAAGGAAGAGAAGCGCGCCAAGAAGCGCGATGACTCTGTTGCACAAACAATCGTGCAATTCCTGGGCGAGGAAGATCACGCACATCTCTTTCTGCTGATTTCTCGTCTCGTTGCACGCGACTGTCCGTCCATTTTCATTCTGACGATTCTGTCACTGATCAATAAAGCTGCACTTGAAGGTGTCGAGGAATATATCACCGAGCACAACATGAAGATCAGTGATGATCTAGCTGACACGACGGAGCTTATGAAATCCGCACAGCTCCCAAAGAAAATGAACACGGATTTGATGTTGTGGGTCACGCGCATGCAAGTCGTCATGAGCATCGATGCGAAAAACATTTTGCAGAAGTTGATCGTCGATGATGAAAATATCGACGGCACCGTCTTGCAACTTGCGACCTTCGTTCTTTCTGAATACTTCACGAAGAACAAGAAACCAATCCCCTTTGAACAACTCCACCCGCTCACCGGAAGCATGTTACAGCTCGTCTTTGAGCCGTTTTTGCATCATATTGAAAAAGAAGAAAACACAGACATCGACGATGAATAATTTATGATCGTTTGAGCACCGCCAAGAATGATTCTTGGTTCAACGTGACTTTGCCCATTTGTTTCATGCGCTTCTTTCCTTTCTTCTGCTTCTCAAGAAGTTTCTTCTTACGGGAGATGTCACCGCCATAGAGATATCCCGTCACGTCTTTGCGCATGGCAGAGACAGTTTCACGAGCCACGACTTTGGCACCGATAGCCGCTTGAATCGGAATCTGGAACTGGGCTTTGGGAATCACTTCCTTGAGCTTCTTACAAATCGCTGCGCCAACGGTTTGCGCTTCGCTTCGATGCACGATGGTGCTGAGCGCATCGGCCGGATCTCCGAGCAGCAAAATCTGCAGTTTCACCAGATCCCCTGCTCGATACCCGATTGGTTCATAACTCATCGACGCATAGCCGGAAGACAGCGACTTCAAATGATCGAAGAAATCCATCACGATCGACTGCAGTGGAACTTCAAAGTGCAAGAGTCCGCGGTCGGCATCGAGATATTCAAGTGACAAGTACACACCACGACGATCTTGCACCAGCTGCATGATCGGTCCGATGTCGGCCTTGCGACAGACGAGTTCGAGCTTCACCCATGGTTCACGAATTTCTTTAATGTAGGCTGGATCCGGAAAATCTGATGGGTTGCTGATGTTGGCCGTATCAGGCTCATCATTCTTGATCAGACTCGCACGCACGACTTCGGCCGGATTACTAACGCCCAATTTGACCTCGTACAACACGCTTGGGGCCGTCACAATCAGGTCGCAGTCATATTCACGCTCGAGGCGCTCCTGAATGATGTCCAAGTGCAGCAGACCCAAGAATCCACAACGGAAGCCGTTTCCCAGTGCTGCGTTCTGTTCATGTTCAAAGTGTAAGGCCGCATCATTGAGCGACAACTTTTCGAGTGCATCGCGCAAATCCGGATAGCTATCGGCTTCAGACGGATAGAGTCCGGCGAAGACCATCGGCTGTGCATCTTTATATCCAGGAAGTTGCTCAGCATTTTCTGCCGTCGCAACAGTATCACCCGTGCGAACCATCGCGACATCTTTCGCACCCGTCACGATATAGCCAATCTCTCCTGCGGAGATCGATTCATTGGATACATATTTCGGCGAAAAGAATCCGACATCTTGGACTTCGAACTGACTCTTCGTTCCCAGCAAGAATACCTTCTGTCCTTTCTTAATTGATCCTTCGATCACGCGAACATAGGCGACAGCTCCGCGATACGTATCCATGATCGCATCGAAAATGAGTGCACGAGATGGACCGGTCGTATCAATGATTTTTGGCTGTGGGACGCGCTCTAAGACCGCATCCAACACCTCTTTTACTCCCCTGCCTTCTTTGGCAGAAATCAAAAGAATGTCTGACTTTTCACAGCCGAGCAGCTTCATCACTTCTTCCGATACGCGATCCGGATCCGCAGCGGGAAGATCGATCTTATTTAAGACCGGAATGATTTTGAGATCATGTTCCATCGCCATGTAGAGAACTGCGAGTGTCTGCGCTTGAATCCCTTGCGATGCATCGACTAAGAGAATCGCACCTTCGCATGCTGCGAGCGATCGGCTGACCTCATAACGGAAATCAGTGTGACCCGGTGTATCGATAAGGTTCATCTGGATACCCTTATAGTTCATTCGCACCGGCTGCAGCTTGATCGTGATGCCACGTTCACGTTCCAGATCCATCATGTCGAGCAGCTGCTCTTTCATCTCACGTTTCTCCAGCGTGCCGGTACATTCAATCATGCGGTCCGACAACGTCGACTTTCCGTGATCAATATGCGCGATAATGCAAAAGTTACGAATCTCCAAAGTGCGCAAAGTATAGCGATAGGAAGCCGAAATTGCGACTACAACCCAAGCGCGGTTTTGAGTGCGAGGTATCCGGTATCCACCTCAACGAGCAGCTTCTCTGCCGCACCGCCTTGTCGGATCAAATCGCGAAGGGTCGAAAGTTTGTCGCCCTCTTTTTGAATCACGACGTCAACCGGGATCCCCATTCCCAACGCTGGGATGATTCCGTGATAGCGTTCCGAGACAACATGTGCCGCGCTCGACAACATATCTTTCAATTCCTGGATCGTCCGCATCGGGAAAATGTCGGCTCCCGGAAATTCTGCTTGAAGTTCCTCCGCGAACATTTTTTCTTCCGGCGCATCTGGTTCCATGAGCACGATTGCCACTTTTAGATTTTGATGTTTTTGATGTACTTCGCGTGCAGCTTTTTTGAATGTTTCTCCAGAGTTTTTTCGTGGAATAAAAACGAGCACATCTTTTGTACGAACATCGGTTTTATACTGAGAAAATAGCCAAGTTACAGGATCAAAAGTTTGTACAACTTTTGTGTACCCAAAATCCAAAACACGTGCTCGGCTTTTTTCATCTCGAACAGAGACAAACTGAGCCTTTTGGACGACGGATCGCGTAAGATTTTCTCCTCGTTTCGTCTGAAACGGACCGATTCCTTGGAAGGCCAAAAAGACCGGTTTTCCAAAAAACCGTGCAATCGTGGCATGCCAACTCCACAAGTAACAGGCCAAAATGGATTCTGTATCTGTTAGCAAACTGCCACCACCAAATACCATCCCCTGACTCTGTCGAAGCACGCCAATTGTCCTCCACCAGGGTGTGAATAAGGAGCGTAGTCCTAGCGGAAA
>JALHMU010000050.1 GCA_022843885.1 Candidatus Peribacteraceae bacterium
CACGATCTGTTCGCTCTTCTTCTTCAAGAACACGCCGCGGATTTCGAGGTGACCGGCAACGACTTCCTCTTCTTCCGGTTCCACGAGACCCTTCAAGAGAAGATCGATCTCTTCGATCAATTTGTAGATGACATCGTACAAACGGATCTCGACGCCTTCACGTTCGGCTGTTTTGTACACCTGAGCAGATGCATCTACGTGGAAACCGATGACGATTCCTTCGCTTGCTGCAGCCATCATCACATCGTTGTCTGTCACAGAACCAACTGCACGGTGAATGATTTTGACCTGAACTTCCGACGATGCGAGTTTTCGGAGCGCCATTTCGATCGACTCCAATGAACCTTGTGCGTCAGCTTTCAGAACGACTTTGAGTTGTGACAATTTTCCTTCCGTCAGACGACTGACAAGATCTGCGAAGCCATGTTTCTTTTCTTGCAACTTGGTCGTCATGTATGCCTCGGCAAAATCCTTTGCTTCACGATCGGTTGCAAAAACTTGGACGATATCACCGACGTTTGGAACATCATCGAAGCCTGAAATGCGAGCTGGACCGGATGGTCCGACATCTTTCAGTGCTTTGCCTGCTGCGTCCGTCAGCGACTTTACGCGACCTGTGATCACACCACATGCGAAGATATCTCCAACGCGCAGTGTTCCGGTATTCACGATGACAGTCGCAATCGGACCAAGCGAACTGTCTAAATGACTTTCGATGACCGTCGCAACCGCAGGACGATTTGGATTTGCTTTCAATTCTTTCAATTCAGCGACCAGGACAACGTGCTCAAGCAGATCGGAGATACCCTGCTTCGTAACGGCAGAACATGGCACCATTGGGACGTTTCCACCCCAGTCTTCAGGCTGGAGTCCTTGCTGTGCGAGTTCACCTTTCACGCGATCAATATCTGCGTTTGGTCTATCGATCTTGTTGATCGCAACCACGATCGGCACTTCCGCATCTTTAGCATGGTTGATTGCCTCGATGGTCGTTGGCTTCACGCCTTCCTCCGCCGAAACGACGAGAATAGCGATATCCGTTACCTGCGCACCACGAGCACGCATCGCCGTGAACGCTTCGTGACCTGGCGTGTCCAAGAAGGTAATCGACTTTCCATCGTAATCAACCTGATACGCACCAATGTGTTGCGTGATACCGCCTGCTTCACCCGATACGACGTTTGTCGAACGAATCGCATCCAAGATAGCCGTCTTTCCGTGGTCGACGTGACCCATGACGGTAACGATCGGCGGACGTGCAGTGAGATTCTCTGGTTCATCTTTCAAAAGTTCTTTGAGGTCTCGCTTGATAAGTGCTTCGACAGACACTGCACCTGTTTCACGCTGTGCCGTCACGCCAAGCTCAGCCGCAACGATCGATGCTGTGTCGTAATCGATCTGCTGGTTGATGCTCGCCATCACACCGTTCTTCATGAGTGTCTGGATAATCTTCGGGACCTGAATACCAGTCTTCTCAGCGAGTTCTTTGACGGAGATCTGATCCGGAAGCGTCACTGGACCTTCCTTGCGTTTGATCTGCTCCTGATGCCCCTGGCTTGGCGCTGCTTTCTTTTCAAATGTTCGTCCCCCGCCGCGTCGCTGCTGTGGACGCGAGCCACCGCCACGATCATTTCGTTCGGCTGGTTTGGTGCGCGCAAGCTGTTCCTTCTGTTTCTCGATTGCCTCTTTCGAGACACCATCGAGCGTGAGCTTTCGGAGCACATTCAAATTTTGCGGTGGAGCTTTCGGCTTCTCCGCTACTTTTGCTTCCGGCTCTTCTGCTGCACCTTCTTCACTTTCACCATCTTCCTGTTTTTCTTCGGATGGCTCAGCGTCTGTATCCGTACCTATCGTATCCAAATTTTCGAGATCGATCTTGAGACCATGCTTATGTGCGACGAAACGAATGATGCCGTGCGCGAGATTGATCGGCACTTCGCGGTCGGTTGGCTTCACTCCAAAGTTCACCTCAGTCAACTCCTTGCGGAGCTGCTGTCCTGTCATGCCTAAGATTTTGGCGACCTGTACGAGACGCATGAAACTGACTTTTAAGCCTGTGTCAGAGTAGCGAAAAAGAACCGCTGCCGCAAACCTCGCTTCCTGCTTTTTCTTTATTTGTCGCCGTTTTTCCCGTTCTTTGGTTTCTTCGAGCTCAATTCTGACATCACATCGACACCCTTGGAAGTTGCATCCGCCTTGGTAGCTGGGAGGATCGGCTTTTCTTCAGGCTGCGTCTGGATCCCCTCCTCTTCTTTCTGGCGCTGCATTTCCACTTTCAATTTCTGAATGCATTCGATGACAGCGAGTTGAAAGTTCGAGAATTTCTTCACGGAGAACCCGGCTGCACGTGCATGTCCGCCACCGCCGAATGTTCGAGCAGCCAAACGACTGACATCGATTGCCGGTGAAGAACGCAAACTCGCTTTGAGTCCACCGCCTTCGAGTTCTGTGAACAAGATGTAAACGTCCGCATCCGGAATCGTGGAGATGAGTTCATCCAAAATGCCTGATGTTTCCTTACTCGTCGCACCCATCTCTTCCATGTCTTCATGGCTGATGAGCGACCACACGATGCGTGCATCTTCATCCATCTGAATCTTGTTCAATGCACGACCCCAGATCTTCAGCGTCGAGAGTGGTTTCGTCTTATAAATGTGCTGGATGATTTCTTGCTGACGCGCACCGATATCGAGAAGTTCTGCCGCTATCTCAAGCGATTTGGGCGTGGTGTTCGGATTTTGGAAACTACGCGTATCCGTGATCAAACCCGTGAGCAACAACGTTGCGAGATCGGCCGTCATAAAACGCTTCCATTCCGGTTCTGATGTGAACCAGTTATACAAAATCTGCGTCGCACTTGCGGCGGTCGTATCGATCAATTTCACCTGACCGAACTGTGTATTACTGATGTGATGGTCGATATTCAAAATCGGAATGTCCGAGAAGAAGTCGACGTGTTCACTGTAGAGCGATCCGAGCAATGGAAGTTCTGCGGTATCAACCACCACGATCAAATCGTAATTCGGTTCCCCTTCGAGAACGCGGACGTTTTCCTTCTTCAGCTTTCCTTTCTTCGGCACGACGATGATGTTCACTTTCTGATCTTCAACGGTGTAGAGGAGCTTATCGATCTCCACTCCTCCGGACAGATCCAACGTGATCACGAAGTTCTGACTCTCGACCACGTCTTGAGAGAGATCCTGGAAGCCCGGGAGGAACTTGAGTGCCTCAGGCGGAGTCTCAGGACAGATAACCGTACAGTCTTTGCCAAGGGATGTGAAAACCTGATAGCAGGCAAGGGCCGAGGAAAGACCATCCGGATCCACGTTTGCGTGGGGTATGATGAGGATTCGTTCTGCGCTTTGCAGAGCGATTTTCGCGGCCTTTAGATCGTCTTGGTGGAGAGCCATATCAAGTGTTCATAGTATTATCTCATATTATGATTAGAATATCAAGTCCCAATTCTGTCAAATATGAGTCGGAAAGGGGTCAGTATAAGACTCTTTTACGCTTTGAAACAAGCGAAAACCCACATCCCATTGAAGAGATGTGGGCGTTATACATGTTCCAAGAAAGAATCTGGTGTCTACGCGGCCTCAGCTTCAGATCGTTTCACATATATGCTCATGGCGCGAAGTACCTTCAGGAGCTGGGAATCATCTCCGGAAGTTTCGACCATGAGGCAAAGTCGTGTCTCGTCACTGCATGACTCATCGGAAGTAACTCCGATGGCACGAAATCCAAAAATCTCGACCAAAGCTTTCATGTCTGCGATCTGATTCGGACGAATGGTAATCAAAAGCATCGGAGAACCGACTCCTTTCCTGTAAGGAACAATACCCGTAAAGACGGGAATATTTTAATCATAAACTGTATGGAATGTATGTCAATGGTCGGGGCGACAGGACTCGAACCTGCGGTCTCAAGACCCCCAGCCTTGCGCTTTACCAACTAAGCTACGCCCCGGTATCGGAACTGTAACATAAAAAATGCCGCCCAGTTGGGCGGCAGATGAAGAGAGCAAAGTCTCCTCAAGTGATACTTTCCATGTTGGCCTTTTCCTGAAGGCTTTCTACATCAACTCCTTCCTCGATGAGTTCATCGATGAAAAGTTTGAATGCTTTATCCCAATACTTCACTCGATCCGGGTAATCCTTGATCAGATTCGCATAGATCTGATCATAATCTGGATCACCACGCAGTGAGGGATTGAAAACGATCAGCACTCTGAAATCATCGGCCAATCGTTCTCGAAGCTTCGAGATGAACGTTAACGGATACTTGTAAAACTTTAGATCCATCACGGCATAGATGAAATGCGTCGCTGGCTTCACATTCTCTGGATTGGCTGCCAAACGCTCCTCTTCAAGGAACTCTGCATTGCAGATGACGTACTTGTGCAACTGTATAGGGAGATGAATCATAAACTCATCCTCCCAATTGTCGCGCAAATCATCCAAGACAATTCGCATAATGGTGTCCTCGACAAAAAAACAATGTTGTAGAAAAGATCAGTGGAAAGTCCGGAAGCTTAGCATCCGTTTTATGGCTTTGGCAAGCACAAAGATGAAGATCTCTTATAGACCGAACTTTGCATCCTTTCCAAGCTGCTCTTCGATACGGAGCAATTGGTTGTACTTCGCAACACGATCGCTACGAGACAGTGAGCCCGTTTTGATCTGTCCAGCACGAAGACCAACAGCCAAGTGTGCGATGAACGTATCTTCGGTTTCACCGCTGCGGTGGCTGATCACTGGCTTCCAACCGGCTTTCTGTGTCATCTGGATCGAATCAACCGTTTCCGTAAGCGAGCCGATCTGGTTCACCTTGATGAGCACAGCGTTTGCGACCTGCTTCTCGATACCGGTCTTGATGCGCTTGGTGTTCGTGACGAACAAGTCATCACCGACGAGCTGCACCGTAGAACCGAGTGTCTTCTGCATGAGTGCGAATCCATCCCAGTCATCTTCTGCATGGCTGTCTTCGATCGAGATGATCGGATACTTGCTGCAGAGTTCCTTGTAGTAATCGACAAGCTTGTCGCTCGTGAGCACCTGACCGTCGACTTCGTACTTGCCGTCTTTGTAGAACTCAGACGCAGCACAGTCGATACCGAGCTTCATCTTGCCTGTGTAGCCTGCTTCTTCGATTGCCTTCGTGAGGTACGAGAATGCTTCAGATGCATCCTTTACGTGAGGAGCGAATCCCCCTTCGTCACCGACAGCCGTGACGTGACCGTCTTTCTTCAAAAGTTTTTTGAGAACCTGGAATGTTTCAGCACCGGCGCGAAGTGCGTCGGAGAATGTATCGAATTGCACGGGGATGATCATGCATTCCTGGAAGCTGAGTCCAGAGTCAGCGTGTGCACCACCGTTGATGACGTTCATCAAAGGAACAGGCAGAACGTTTGGCGTTTTGACATCGAACTGCTGTGCAAGTGACTGCCACAGTGGCTGCTTTTCCGATCCTGCACGTGCGCGAGCAACGGCAAGAGACACAGCAAGAATAGCGTTCGCACCGAGGCGAGACTTGTTCTCTGTACCATCGGCATCAAGCATTGCTTGGTCGATCGTGCGCTGATCGGCGACTGGCTTGTCTTTGAGTGCTGCAGTAATAGCACCGTTCACGTTCGTGACAGCTTTGAGGACTGACTTTCCACCGTACTCTTTTCCTCCATCACGAAGCTCAAGTGCTTCATGCGTACCGGTCGATGCACCTGATGGCACTGCGGCTCGGCCGAATGAACCGTCAGAAAGGACGCAGTCGACTTCGACTGTCGGGAATCCGCGGGAATCTAAAATCTGTCTAGCGTGAAGAGAAGAGATGGTAGTCATATGCCGCGCAGTGTACGTAAAAAACTGCGAGGTGCAAAACTTTTATCTCTGGCGCTGACGCTTGTGCAAGACAGCTGTGTACAGACCGACCAATGTCAGGGCGATCGCAGCATTTTCAGCTGGACCGGATTCCGGAAGGTGCGTCGGGCGTGAGCTCGACTGAGCCTTGGAAGATTTGGAAGACTTGGACGAAGTGGTTGCGATGGTGCGTGCAGAAGACGATGAGCTGCGAGCGCTGGAGCGCTGACTAGCTGCGGCACCTGAGGCAACAGAAGAGGATGCGCTGGCATCATCAGAGGAGACCTGGCTGCCTGAACCGTTTCCTGGAACCAAAGCGAGCGGTCCGCGTGTAAGGCTGGCCTGCAAAGCGTTATTCCAATCCATGTAGGCGGAGAAACCACCAGCAATGAGGAAGATACCGAAGAGTGTCAAAAGGAATGCCATGCGTGGCGTGAGATCGGAAGAGCACACG
>JALHMU010000051.1 GCA_022843885.1 Candidatus Peribacteraceae bacterium
TGACCGTACATTCTCCATTTCCGAATGGAAAGTATGCCGCACCACTGGATCCATAGTCTTGGTCGCGAGAGAGCCGCAGTAAAGCTTCGTCCGCACAACCTGCGAGCAGTGCATCTGCCTGAGCGCCGTTGAGCGTTGTGAGCGACAGATCAGTTTCACCTGCGCCACGTAATGCGATGACGATTGCAGTGAAAAGAGCAACCCCGCCGAGCACCATCACGGTAACGAGCGCGGTAATGCCGGGACGTCGGGAGGAGAAGCGAAACATATGTATGAGCGGACTATAACAAACGGCTTCATCAATGACTATGTTTCTTTATTCTACGTCGACCGGAGTAATAATGCGGTTGTAGATTTTGACGTCATCCATCAGCCCCGGATATCGACCCATTTGTAGCGGTGGAAAAGGCGCGGTGATCGTGTAGTTCAAGCTGGGGAGCGTACATGGCGCTGTTCCGCCTCCTCCACATTCATTCACGACTTCCACCTGCTGCTGGATACCATCGACATAGATGCGTAACCGATTCAAAACATTCGTATCGGTTCCATCATACGACATCACGATGTGGCGGAAGGTGGGGCCAACCGGGAAAGCATTGACGGTTTGTACGCTGAAACGAGGATTTTGTGCGCCGGCATACACGTTGGCGCGATATTTCCCAGTTTGTGATCCTCCCGCGCCCGTACTTGCAACTTCCAATGACCAGCCTCTCCATGTCGTGATCAACGGATCGGAACCCACAACATCTTTTCTCTCTATTTTCTCCATGAGCGTTGCACGAGCAGGCATATCTGCGAACGGTCGTGCTTCATACAAAGAAATCGAGAATTTTGCGGTCGTGTCGAGCGCTTGCAGAGCAGGTGCATTTGGAACAGTGACAAAGTAATACGGAGTCGCTTCTTCCGCCGTAAGCTTCAGCGAATGCGTACTCGTGATCGGGAAAGACGCTGAGGCATTGGATGTTGACCAAATAGCAGGAGCCGTTGTGTCGCTGAAAGAATTTCCTGCGCCGAAGATGCGTCGCTTGAACGTGCCATGATAACTTCCTTTCATTTCATCAATACGCTCAGGAATTGATGCATTCGGCGTCATCGGCCAATGCGCAATGATGGACGGATCCGGTGGGCCGACACCTTTCCATGCAGTGGTCGGTGTCGATTCACCTCCTGCGTCTCCATTAATGCCGAGCGTGATGGTTTCTGTTGCTTCGCTGCCTTGCAGTTTGTATTCGACATCGACTTCGATCGCAGAAATGCGCACGAATGACGACGACGTCATGCTCTGAACACGCAAGCGTGCGGCATTCCATGTTTCACGATTGTTTGTTCCAAGGACACTGCTCTCTAAAACAGGCACTTCTTCTTGTGCCCAGTCTTGCGGACCGATGTACGCAAAGCTCGGGCCGTTCGCAAGCAGTGTGGTTTTATCATTCTGCATCACTGCCAAGGAAAAATTACTGAACCGACCTGCTTGCCCCATGTTGAGAGCGCGCACCACTCGGTACGTCACAGAGACTGCTCGATCGAAATTTGCTGGTACATTTTCCAAATCAAAGAAGATGGAATCATTCACGCCACACGCTTCAATATAATCCGCAACGTTACTTGGAGAGGTTGGGGGATTTGCCGTGATGTTGTCATTCACTCGGCCAGCCAGTGAGCCGGATACAGGCGTGCTACATGCAAGCGCCGGTGCAGAACTGGAAGAAGAGCTGATGGACGAAGAAGAAGGCGGGAACGGTCCGCGTGACGAAAGGTTAACTCCGCCACATCTCGGATCTGTTCCACCTTGATACATCATGATTCGATTCGCGGTCACAGTGATCGAATCTCCGACAAAAACCCGTTGCTGACTCCGGTCGATCACCACATCGTTCACGGCATTCAAATCTGCGAGGCCTGTGCCACCCGTCGTGTCCGTGAAGTTTGGCTGACCCAAGACATTCGTGGCGGCGAGCGGCACCCCCGGCGTCGGTCCGCTGAGATTTTCTGTTGGGAACAAGAGGACACGGTTGCGAGCCCAATCGGTCACAAACAATCGATTGCCTTGAGAGTCAAATGCAATACCGACGGGCTGAAAACTTGTTGCATTGGCGGAACTCGGGAAGCCAGATGCAGTAAAGCTATCCTGTCCGATGACCGCTTCAGCGGATGTGTCTCCACTCTGAATGTCGTACATAGTGACTCGGTAATTACCTGAATCGCCGACAAACAAACGTTGCCGTGCGCTGTCGACGGCAACGGAAATAGGGGTGCGCATTGTCGATGCATTGACCGGTGTGCCATTGGAAGGTGTATCCAACGTGGGAGCACCAAAAACAGCGGTCGCAGCTTGACCGGTTTCGACTGTGCTTACGTTAAATCCAACAACGCGGAAGTTCCCTGTATCTGCCACGTACAAACGTCGCAATACTTGGTCATATGCAAGACCGCGCGGACCGCGCAGGCCCTGTGCTCCGGAAAGCGGCGTGACGGTCGTTAAAGACGGTTGCCCGAGAACCCACTTTGCATCCTCATTATTTTCGAGAATACGTGCGTCATACACGAGGACACGATTTTTCGCAGCGTCCGACACGAACAAACGATCGGACAAACTGTCGTACGCCAAACCACGTATCTCACCAAATTGCTGATACCCATCGTTGCCACCACCTAAAACAATTGGAGGTACATCGGTACGTGGGACATTGTGTTCATTTAGCTCATAGACCAACACGCGTTTTGTACTGTCTGCGACGAACAGTCGACTATGCGCAATGTCGAGTGCGAGTGCGTGTGAAACCCCCAGATTTTCCGACAAGCCGACAATGCCCGATTGACCGTCCTGAAAACATCCGTCTTTACAGATCGGAACACTCAACGGACAGAAACCTTGAAGATGCGCGGGGCAGCAAATTTCTGAAAGAGGCACTCCTTCCGCGCGCAACGAAATAGCAGTGGAAATAGAGAACGAATCACGCGAAGAAGATGGTGTCGCCGTCCGATCGGTGACAGTCACGGTGATACCGACCGATGGTGTCGCAGATGCTTCGGCAGATTTTGAGATGACGAAATCACTAACGCGCACGCTGGCCGGCGTGAGGCGAATGTACGGTGTCGATGGTGCACCATCGTTAAAACTTTGCGCAAGCAGTGAACCCTCGACCGGGTCTACCCAGACGCGTAAATAGGTTCGTACCTCTGGCGCATTTTCTTCATTTTCTGATTCATTCCACAATCGAAACTCCGTGGGAGCGACGCAGTCCTCATTGGGAATGCAGCTCACGCGTCCATACTTTCCGCCCAAAGCGGTCAGTTGCTGCATAGATGCACGAACAGTCTGCTGTACTTCCGTACGCACGTCCGTCGTAAATTGCGCGGTGCGGATACGCGTGATCACATTGGCAAGACCTACCGTGATGACGATAGTCAGGCCGATGTAAATGATGAGCTCGATCAGCGTATTGCCTCGTCTTCCTCGCGGGGAATTATTCATACGTGAAGATCAGTGTTTCTAGGTAGAGCGGACAGAAAGCGGTGGCATGCAAACGAACGCGAGCTTGAATACATGGTTTCGCGGCCAAGCTGCCGATGTCATGCCAGATCGTATCATCCGTGAAAGCCGAATGAGGCGTGAGAGACGTTCCTGGGCCGTCGCCGAGCCATGGCAATGTGACGATTTCTTGCGCAGTATCTGCGGAGCGTACTTGAATATCGCTATATCCCAATCCTGATTCATCAAAAGAAAGGAGATCCCACTTTGTGAATGTTCCGGAGACACACGTGATCGGAGTGGTATAGCTGGAATACGGTGCGTACATACTGCGACCGGCAGAATCTTCGGCAACGGTCAGAACGGTACGACCTGCAATATCGCAGCTCATGAACAGACGACCAGCCTCATATCCAAGATCAATGCAGTTCGTTCCTCCGCCGGCATTCGCTTTGATGCCCGAAATTTTCTGTAAGGAAGGCGAGAAAACAACGGCATCATCTTGCGCAGCTGTTCCACGTTCCGTTGTTGCGATGACACGATTCAATTCCTGATCTGCCATTACGGCAGTGACTGATGCCCCCAATTCAAAAGTACCGCGAGGCTCGAGTGATACTGTCGTTTGTGGAACATTCCATTTGATTTGGAAGGACATCATTTCCGGTTCGGAGGCGTTCACATCTCGGCCGACATACAATGTGTCGCGGAGAATATCGAGGGCACGTACTGGTGAGTTGGATGGACTGAATGCAATGATTGATTGCGGTGTGTGACCGCAGTTATTCCAAAGACAGACCGTAAAAATACGATTCGTATTTGTGCCGACATACGCATACTTTCCGTCGGATGTGAGCGCGGTCAGTGATTCATTGCCGATGCTGACCGCCGTGACGGCCGGCAGCGACGAGCTGATATTTCCGGAAAGATCAACAATCATGAAATTTGGTTCATTCGCCGCGGCAACACGCGAGACAAGCAACATCTTTGTTTGTTTGTCGTACGTCATATCAATGATGTTTCCATTTCCCGGAAGATCCCATGCCACTTCAGAGAATGTTGCGCGATCATAGATTTGAATTTCACTGCTGTTATTCCCTGTGCCGACAAAGATGTGTGTATCGGAAAGCGCGATCGCGCGGCCTTCCACGATATTTTTTGTCGTCAGAAGTGTTGCAGTTCGTTCGGCAATGACAGGCGCAGAGATATTGCCGACACTGAAGACTTTCAAGTCATTTTCATTCACGACATATATTTCATCATTGGACAGTATCATCGCGTAATTTTGTCCGGAACTTTCCAGTATGACTTCCGGTGTCAGGGCGCGGAGGATCGGAGTTTCAAGACCGCCGACTTGTGACGCACGAACTTCACCATTAAAGATTTCGTTCAATGCCTGCGTCGTGTGGTATTGCGATCCAGGAGCACTAAAATCTGCTTCCGTATCGAAGACGATCGATCCGCCTTTGCTCCAGCTGGAAATGATCGTAAACATTTGAATTGTTCCGCTCTTATATTGGTTCTCCCATTCCACCATCACCCGGACGAAGCGGCTGGACGGATCCGGACTACCCGCTTGGTTATTCGGTGTTGGCGTTCCATTGGTGTCACGATTCAAAATATCGATTTCAATCGTGCGTGTGAACTCAGTCGCATTTTCAGAATCGCCCGTTTGCGTTGTATCACTTCCAGGAGTGAGTTCGCCCGTGTCGTGATTGAGTCCGAACGAACCGGTGGTGATTGCGTCGAAGTTCGATCCTGCTCGTGCGCGAATCACATTAATTGCTTCCTGAGCAAGCAATGTGGCTTGCGATTGATCGCGTGATTGCTCTAGGCGACCGTAGTTCGTACTAACGAGTGTGACGAACGCGGCACCGAAGAACACCACCATTCCCATGGCGACGACGACTTCGATAAGTGACTGTCCGGTTCTTTGTTTGCGAAGAGAGGGTAGCATTCGTGGGGGGAACGAATTAACCCTAGCATAGGAAAGAATTTAGCTTCCTGTAAATGCGCAGCGCAAAAATGGGGTTGCCTGAACTCCTTTCCTGCTGCAAACCGCTAGAATGTCGGATTACACGTTTCGTTGTACGTTTTCGATTGTTCGATGGTTCCGGCAGTGTTGATGAGAATGTATGTCTTCTCAAATTCATCATCCATAGAATAGATTTCGATGAAGTAGTTTTCATTGTTTTCGATGCGAATGTCCGACGGGAAAACGATCTGTCCGTCGGCTTTGTCCGTGCAAATACGAAACGGCCGTTTTGCTTCGTGTGTTTCCTGATACTTCTCAAATGTTGGCGAAAGATCGCCTGCGAACATCACGAACGAATCCGCTGTCGCACCTTCCGTATCATCCCGAATGATTGCGACTCCCCACGGCAGTCCGTTTGTACCCGAGAGCGCACGACCTTGCGCACGGCGCAGGGTCTGGATGAGTTCGGTCGTGAGTGTCGGGAGGTTTTGTTTCTGTTTATAGGCTGACAAGAGCGGCAACGTGCTTGCGACTGCCACCGCAAAAATCGTCATGACGATGATCATCTCGATCATGGTGAAACCACGACGAGGTTTTAGGTGAGAGGTGATAGATTTTAGGGAGGACATCAATGTCATCGATGCGGAGGAATAAAAATATCTTATCCCAAAACGAAGTGATCAGTCATCACTTCCGAAAACCTACA
>JALHMU010000052.1:0-358 GCA_022843885.1 Candidatus Peribacteraceae bacterium
ATACGATGACCGTAATCGCGATGGCTTCATAGAAATTAGAAAATGTAATTGCTGCATGCTCAAGGAATGGCTCAACGATCGAAAGGGCGAGTGCAGCCAAGAGGATGTAGACGAAAATATCGTTGAACTGCTCCAAGAACATCAGTACGACGGAGCGTTTCTTTTCGGGAATTTCGTTCCAACCGAAATCCTTGCGACGCTGTTCGATCTCTTGTGTTGCTAATCCATGATGCGAACTTTCAAATGTCTTGAGAACTTCTTCAGAGGAGTGATTTGTAAACATACCGCCGCAGTCTACTGAAAGATGATGAGAAATTGAACCCGTAAAAAAGCCCTGCACCGTACGGTGCAGGGCAGT
>JALHMU010000052.1:368-5869 GCA_022843885.1 Candidatus Peribacteraceae bacterium
ATCAACATGACGGATGCTGGTTCGGGCACCGGATGCAGACTGATTCGATACGAATCCAGGGGATTGCGATCCGGATCATCGGGCAGTGTCACACTGGTGAGTGATCCGTCAGACCACATCGCCGTGGCGATCGCATTCGGCAGCGCTCCATTATTGAAGAGTGTCGTTTGCCAATCGATCGTCCCGGCACCGCTGTCACCATCCAGATCGAGTCGCCATTCGACCGTTCCGCTCACAAAATCTGTGAACATCACGGCGAAGATATCGCTTCGAGCTCCATTATTCACGTCATCCGGCGTGAGGAGGAACCAATCAATAGTAGTCGTACCTTCTAGGACAGCTGAATCAAAGTTCATAGTGCTGTCGCCGATCGTGAGTGAGAAGTCTGTGACTTCTCCCGGGCCGGTATTCGTCAGCGTGAGATGTGGAAAGTCTACTGATGCACCTGTTCGTTCGAGCTGCACAATCAATGCAGCCTGGGAGACAGTCGCAATCAGACAGAGAGACGTCGCAAGCAACAGTTTCATAAATGTACCCTTTATGTGAATGACCTGTACCACTCTCAGTAAAGAGGAGGAGGGAAATGGCCACAGGATCATATTTTTCTCATCTTCTTCTCCACCCAAAATATCCGCTACAGAGAGCGGATAGAGTGGTTCCGATCGTCGGAGAAACTTACATATTAATCATGCGCTCCAAAGCGATGGAGCCTGTGCCAAGCGTGGCAATCACGAGTGCGCCAGCCAAGAGAGAGACATCAAATTCCCAGCCCATGATGCCGAGTTTGCTGAAGGGAACTTTCCACTTCACAACTTTCATGTAGATTGCACCGATCATGACGGCGGCAATGGCAAGCGCGGAAATTTCTGCGAAGATGCCGAGCAGAATCAAAAGACCGCCGAGTGCTTCGATGATGCCGACAACGTAGACGAACCAGACCGGTAAACCCATACCGCCCGCAGCACCCGCAGCATTTTTCAGCTTTGGAAGTCCGTGAACGATAAAGATTACACCAAGTGCGAGGCGGAGGGCGAGTAAGCCGAGATCGCCGTAGCTTGAAAGGGTGGAAACAAGAGACATAGAAAGATGGGAAGTTCAAAAGTGGAGTATAGCACATCGTGCACGAAAACGATCGGATTGCGCTTCCCAGGCAAACCGATCGTCTCGAGTATTCTTCCTCCCGACCTACGCGTGTGATGGTTCAGGGAACAAGTCATAGGCACACTCTCCATGTTCATGCATGTCGAGCCCGTGTATTTCTTCCGTCGCCGTCACACGAAGACCGATCGTCACTTTCAAAATCAAGAACAATACGCCCGATGTCAGCGTGGTCCATGCGATAATCGCAAGAATGCCGATGATTTGCGTTCCAAGAAGCTCCGCGCTTCCGCCCATGAACAGTCCGCCTTCCGTTGCGAAAAGTCCGACAGCAAGGACACCGAAGACACCAGCACAACCGTGCACTGGGAATGCGCCGACAGGATCGTCGATGCGGAACATGCGTAGCGCAATCGTACCCAGATACATGACAACTCCGCTCAGTGCGCCGATGACAATTGCAATGATCGGTGTTACCGCAGCGCAGCCTGCCGTGATTCCCACGAGTCCTGCGAGCGCTCCGTTTAAGAGCATTCCTGCAGATGGTTTATCTTTCATCCAGGACAAGAACACACCCATGAGTGCGCCTGCTGCTGCGGCAAGATTTGTATTCACTGCAATAAGAGCGATTGCTTGCGCATTACCTTCTCCGGCTGCCGCAAGTTGGGAGCCGGGATTGAAACCGAACCATCCGAGCCAGAGAATAAACACGCCCAGACCTGCAAACGTGATGTTGTGTCCACGATGCACGTTGGACTTCGGATCAAATGCCCCCTTTCTTGCACCGAGCATGATGGCGCCCATGAGTCCTGCGACACCGCCGACAGTGTGCACGACACCTGAGCCGGCAAAGTCGATGAACCCTTTTGTTGCCAACCAACCTCCGCCCCATACCCAATGTCCGACGATAGGGTAGATAATCGCGGTCATCACAAGAGAAATGACGAGGTAACTTGAATACTTCGTACGTTCTGCCATCGCGCCACTCAAGATGGTTGCCGCAGTTCCTGCGAAGACCAATTGGAATAAGAAAAACGCAAGAAGAGGAATATCTTCGCGGATCGCACCCTCAAGAAAGAATCCTTCTTTTCCCATGAAACCGTCCCCGGCACCGAACATGAATGCATACCCGACGGCAAAGAATGCGATGGAACCTACGAGGTAATCGCTAAAGTTTTTCATGAGAATGTTCACCGCGTTCTTCGCACGTGTGAATCCGGCTTCCACAAGGGCAAAACCTGCCTGCATGAAGAAGACGAGAAAGGCCGACACGAGCACCCAAACCGTGTTGAGTGAGTAGGCCAGCTGATCGACGGTTAGATCCATAAAAAGATGGGGAAAAGAAAAGAATTACACGTCGTAATATTTATAGAATTCGCCCGGTGTCGGACGCTTGCGTTCATCGGATACTTCATCGCGCTTCACTTTGATGAAGTCATCCAAGAAATCCTGCGTGAAGACACCGTGTTCCGTCAGGAATCCATGATCTTTCTCCAAGGCATCGAGCGCATCAGCAAGCGTTTCCGGTGCATGTGGAATCTTCGCAAGTTTCTTTGGGTCTAGCTCATACAAGTTCTGATCGGTCGGTTCACCCGGATCAATTTTATGCTTAATGCCATCCAGTCCGGCGAGGAGCATCGCACTGAATGCGACATACGGATTGCATGCTGCATCCGGCGAACGGAATTCCACACGCTTGGCTTTTGGATTATTGGAATACATCGGAATGCGGAATGCCGCTGAGCGGTTACGTGCCGAATAGATGAAGTTCACCGGCGCTTCGAAGCCTGGAACAAGACGCTTATAACTGTTCGTCGTCGGATTCGTGATCGCGAGCAATGCTTTGGCATGCTTGAGGATGCCACCCATGTACCACAGCGCCATCTTGGAGAGCCCCGCATATTCACTACCTGCAAAGAGCGGCTTGCCGCCTTTCCACAAGCTTTGATGCGTATGCATGCCTGAGCCGTTATCACCGAAGATCGGCTTTGGCATGAACGTCGCAGTTTTTCCATAACGATGCGCAACGTTACGCACGATGTATTTGTATCGCATGACTTTATCGGCCATTTTTGCCATGTCATCGAAACGCATGTCGATCTCGGCTTGTCCGCCGGTCGCGACTTCATGATGAAATGTTTCGATCTCAATGCCGACAGACTCCATCGTCTTCACCATCGCGGCGCGGATGTCTTGCTGCTTATCGTGAGGGCACGCGGGGAAGTAGCCTTCTTTGTGACGAATCTTGTACCCCAAGTTCTTGTCGCAATCCGAGAGTCCGGTATTCCATGTCGCTTCTTCGCTGTCGACGCGGTAGCTCGCGTGACCGGCATTACTGTCATAACTGACATGATCGAAGATAAAGAATTCCGCCTCAGGACCGAAGTATGCTTTGTCGGCAAACCCGGTTTTTTTGAGGTATTCCAGGGCTTTCTTCACGATGGTCCTCGGGCTGCGCTCATATAATTTCTTCGACATCGGATCGGCGACATCACACAACATGGAGAGTGTTGGTTCTTCCATAAATGGATCAACCATCGCAGTATTCGGATCGGGGAATAACAACATGTCCGATTCATTGATCTGTTGGAACCCGCGAATCGACGAGCCGTCGAATCCGGCGCCTTCTTCAAGAACGGATTCGAGTTCATGAATCGGCTTACTGGTGTGATGCAACGTTCCAGGAACGTCGACGAATGTCAGGTCGAGCATGGTACATCCGTGTTTCTTGGCGAGAGCGAGAACATCTTTGTTCGTCATGGGAAGCATGAGGGAAGCGAAGTAATGTCGGGTTTGTACCGACCGAATTTCTTTCTGGGAATCGCTTGCTTGTTCACAAAATTTTTACTGTTATCATTTTTAACAACACAAATGAACATTCATTTTTTCGCTAGTAGAAGGGCTAGGTAGAAGTATTCATCTTTGTATAAACCGTTTGAAATCTGCATGCTGTCAGAAACGATAACACGTTGCTAGGATGAAAATCCGTTATGAAAGATCTCCCACACATTTTGAAATCGATCGGTATGGATGAGAAATCTTCCGCGTTGTATCTGACCGGACTCTCGATCGGTACTGCACCCGCATCCGAATACGCAAAGTCTGCGAAAATGAATCGCATCACGGCATACACCTTGCTTGAAGAACTGGTGCACCGAGGACAATTCACAATGGTCAAAAAGCGCCGTGCAAAATGGTATGCACCGGTTGCTCCAGATTTTTTGGCACTCGAAGCAGAGAAGAATGCGGAAGCTTTGAAAAAGGCGCTGCCAGAGCTTCATTCCCTGTCCGGAGCCAAATTCCGCAAGCCCCATGTACGCTACTTTGAAGGGTGGGATGGGGCACGACATGTGTATGAAGACACACTCACAGCCAAAACCGAACTCCTCAACTACGCAAACTCAGCGGTCGTGCGAAAGCGCTGGCCGAACTATGACAGTGAGTATGTCGCTGAACGCGTGAAGCGGGGTATTCATCTGCGTGGTATCGCGCCGGATGATGCGACGGGTAAACGAGTGCATGGTCAGGACAAAGATTATCTGCGTGAGATTCGTCTCATTTCCCAGAAAGAATTTGATTTCAAAAATGAGATCAAGATTTACGATAACAAAGTCGCGATCGTGTCTTTCGGTGAAGAAGAGCAGGCATTCGGCATCATCATCGAAAGCAAAGAAGTTGCCGAGACACAGCGCCAAATTTTCGAGATGGCCTGGCGCTACGCTGGTCTGGCTTCAAAGCAGCATCACAAAGGTCGCAAGCGATAGACCTTTCCGGCGTTATCGTCCGTGATCAGCAAACTGTTGCCATCGACGACGAGATCCACAGGGCGACCGATCACTTTGCCGTTCGATTGCAAGAATCCGGTTAAGAAATCCTGAGGTTCACCTTCGGGTGTGCCGTTTGCAGAGAGCGGAATGCGTACAATCTTATATCCCACCTTCGACGTGCTGTTCCACGATCCGTGTTCAGCTACAAAAAGATCATCACGATATTCACTCGGCCAGCCTGCGGGAGCAAACGCGATGCCTAGCGGTGCGATGTGCGCGGGGAGTGTGAGCTTCGGTGCTTCCGTCGTGCTGCAATCGAACTGTGTGGTTGGCTGGAACGATGTATCGCGCACTTTGTCGCTATGACAGAATGGCCAACCGTAGTGCGCGCCTTGTTTCACGATGTTCACTTCCTCTGGTGGGAGATGATCTCCCAATTGATCGCGACCCATATCCGTGGCCCAGAGTTCATTGCCTTTCCACGTGAAGAACACGGAATTGCGCAGTCCTTTCGCAACAATCTTTCGATCGCTTCCATCTTTCTTCATCGAAATGATCGTGCCACGTTCTTCGAATTTCTCGACACAGACATCACAGCTGGATCCAATAGAAATATATAATCAGATCGGAAGAGCA
>JALHMU010000053.1:0-351 GCA_022843885.1 Candidatus Peribacteraceae bacterium
TCGCTTGAACAAGCCTATATTGCGATGGCCGACGGTCGTCTGAAGCCGATCGATGCATATGAAGCGATCTTTGAGTCGAACCGCAAAGTAGCTCTCGACCAAGATTCGATTCTGTCTTTCACGGTCAGCAGCGTCACCATGAAGGGTGAGGATCTCATTCGCATCTACAATAAATACAAATCGATGTTTAAAAATTTCCGCTTTTGGTATCGCCCGCTGATGCAACGTTGGCAAGTGCGCGTCAAATTACCACTGACACATAAACTCAAAGAATCGATTGAATCCGATCTGAAAGAAATCGGCGCATTACATGTTCGTTTTGAGGCCCGCTACACCAAGCTCAAATTCGTT
>JALHMU010000053.1:361-5688 GCA_022843885.1 Candidatus Peribacteraceae bacterium
GTGGCTCATTCTCCAATATGACATCACAACGGTCGACATGACCCTCGTGCGCTTCTGGTCGCTTACAGCTGTCAGTGCCTTCATTCTGTTGTGGCAGAAGAGCCGCGGCATGATGCCACTCACACCGCTCTCAATGAAAAATAAATATTTGTGGGTGTCTGTCGTACTGATGGTCTGTATCTCGCTGAGCACCTACATGTCACTCCAAGGCACGCGTCCGCTTTCATACACGATTCCGATGACCGCTGCCGGTGTGATCATCAGCAGTATCGTGAACAGACGATATTGGAAATCGCTGATCGTGACATGGACACTTGTGATCGGCGGTATTTGCTTGCTCATCGCAGGAACCGTGACATGGTCCAATGAATCGATTCTTTACACATTGTTCGCCGTGTTGTCGTATTCCGGATTCTCACTTGTGAGCGACAGATACAAGCGTGAAGAAAACGTTGTCGCACGCCTCGGACAATTCTTCTTTGTTCTGTCCGCACTCTGCGCGATTCTCACATTACCACTCGTGTTTGTTTCAACGCTCGATACCTACCCTGCCCATGTCATCGTACAAATGATTCTATTCAGCTTGGCGCTTGTTGCACTGCCATATTACGTCTTCTACTACTTCCTCACATCCGCTGCGACGGAGTTCGTACTGCGTTACTCATTCCTCGTGATCTTCACCACGATGCTTGCGCAGATCGTTTTGTTTGGAACGACGCGCGCCTTTGAACCAGTTACACTTGGGGCTGCAGCGTTGGTAATGGCAGGTGCCGCGCTCCCCCAGTTCATCATGTGGAATCGACAAAATATGCGACTGTTCTTGAAGCAGCTATAACTTACGCAGCGAACTTATCTTTCGATTCCTTTATTGATGCCTCTGTGCATTCCTGTGCAGTTGTAAGTTTGGCATACATATGAGCTCGTTTTGGCTGCACCAAGTATGTGTTGTCACTGGCTTCTCCTGCAGCCTTACCACGTACGGCAGCATATGGACTCAGCAGTGTCCCGATTTCACGGAAACCGCGCTCCACAAAGTATTTATAACTTCGCTCATTATTTCCCAAATCGATATTCTCGTCTTTCATATTCAATAATTCGAATGTCTTATTTCTCCACAGTAAGATGTATTCATATCCTCTATCACCCAGATCCTTACACATCTCTAGGAATACTAAATCCGCAGCACCCGGATACCGAGCATGTTGAGTATCTACGATCGCGACTTTTTTCATCTTACGCATGAGCGGATGTTCTTCCATTTTTTTTCTGCCTGCCTCCCAATGCATACTCATTAGTGTGCGTTCGACTTCTTTCACAGACGCATCATTCTCCGTCGTACGGTTGCGCTTGGAACGAGTCGATACTTGATATGTAATCCAAGACAATGCTTCTTGGCGAGCTTGATCATCCTTTGGAGTGAGAATCTGTCCGCGATAACTGGCCAACCGACGATCTTTTCTTTCGATTTTTCCATAGCCCTGAGAAATGCGCTGCTCCATTTCTTGCTGGACGGATGGGTAGTATTTTTCCGAATCTACTGCGATCGGTGGCTTTTCAAATCTGTTCAACATACCACCTCTCTGTTTGACCATCATGCGTACAACTTTCGACTCTTCTCCCGGATTGCCGAGTGCATCAAAAAATTCAATCGGAATAAGGTCACTCATATATGCTTCTCCAACCAAAGGAATGTCATTTAGTTCCATGCGCCGCACGTTTGTATTTTCATATAAACGTTTTCCGTACCAAGGACTCGTTCTTTCATTTATTCTTTTTTGAAGCGCAGGATCATTCAAATATTCCTCGGTACGCGCAGAAAGTTCATCCATCGGAAAACTTGTCGACCGGTGGTCCGGTAATTGCTCGCCAGAATTGTGAGACTCAGAGGAGTTCATTGACTGAGGCAGGTTGCCGTTGTGTATTATGTAATATTTTCTTTACAAATTCAACCATTCGGCTCACCGGTCTTTGATGAGTTTTCAGCCAGTAGTTGCTGATATCTGGCTCTATTTACCTCAAGTTCCTGCAGAATGGCCTCACCCACGCCACTTTTTTCGATTTCGCCGGTAAGGACTTTAGGCACGATAACGCGTGTAACCGCTGCGAAGAGCTTGGAAACATCATTGGCAAAGCCAAAATCCTGCGCAATCAACCCTTTCGCGGTCGCATGTGCCTCCCACACTTCATAGAATTTCTTTTCAACTTTTCTGTTCGCAGCCTCAAACAGATCCTCATCAATTTGATGATCGTTGTGTTCAAAAGCCGAGAATGAATCAATGCTGGACATTGGGACGACTAGTGTAGAGAAGAAGGTTCCACTGTCAATGCTCTTAGAGTAGTTTTGCAGTAGGGGTTATGGGCTTCTCCTAGCCTCATCTTTCATTTTCGCCCTCCCTTCTGTACCCTGACGCCATGTCCGAAAAAGAGACCAAAACGGCCTTCGATCCGGTCGATCCGAAACAGTCATTTCCGGATCTTGAGCGTGGAATGTTGAAGTATTGGGATGAAGAAGATGTCTTTAAGCGCTCCATCAAACATCGTAACGACGGAGAAACCTTCAGTTTTTACGATGGTCCGCCATTTGCGACCGGACTTCCGCACTACGGCCATCTTCTTGCAGGAACGATCAAAGATGTGATCCCGCGGTATCAAACGATGCAGGGCAAACGTGTCGATCGTCGCTTTGGGTGGGACTGTCACGGACTCCCAGTCGAGTACGAGATCGAGAAGGAATACAACATTCAGTCGAAGAAGGACATCGAGAAGATGGGTACCGAAGCATTCAACAACCTGTGTCGTGGAGCCCTGCAGCGCTACAACAAAGAATGGCGCGATACGGTACTCCGCATGGGTCGCTGGGTGGATATGGACTGGGATTACCGCACCATGGACCCGGATTATATGGAAAGTATCTGGTGGGTCTTTAAAACATTGTTTGAAAAAGATCTGATCTACGAAGGATACAAACCGATGCACATTTGTCCCCGTTGTGTGACTCCCCTTTCCAACTTTGAAGTCACACAGGGATATAAGGACATCACAGATCAATCGGCAATCGCAAAGTTTGCACTCATCGATCAACCAAACACCTTTGTGTTGGCATGGACGACGACTCCGTGGACACTACCAGGAAATCTTTTCCTCGCATTTGGTCCGAACGTGTCGTACGTCAAAGTGTCACATGACGGTGCGGAATATATTGTGGCGAAGGATCGACTCGCTGACATCTTTACGGAGAAAGAACACACTGTCCTTGAGGAATGGAAAGGTGCCGGCAAGCTCAAGGGTAAGCCATATATGCCATTGTTCCCGTACTTCAAAGATCGTTACACAAACGTTGCATACAAGATCGTCGAAGCCGACTTCGTAACGACGGAAGATGGAACAGGAGTTGTGCACGTCGCACCAGGTTTCGGTGAAGATGACTTCCGCATCGGTGAACGTGAGAAAGTTCCGATGCTCCAACATGTCACGATGGAAGGAACATTCGTGAAAGAAGTGACGGATTTCGCGGGACAAGATGTGAAACCAAAAGATGATTCGATGAAAACGGATCGCAAGATTGTGGAGTGGCTTGAGAAAAGTGGAAAACTTTTTGAGTCGAAATCGTACAAACACAGTTATCCACATTGTTGGCGTTGCGACAGTCCGCTGATCAACTACGCGACAAGTTCTTGGTTTGTGCGCGTTGAGAAAATCAAAGACGACATGTTGAAAGCGAACAGCAAAACTGAATGGGTTCCGTCGCACATTCGTGACGGACGCTTCGGGAAATGGCTTGAAGGAGCCAGAGACTGGGCCATCAGCCGCGATCGTTTCTGGGGCACGCCGCTTCCTATCTGGAGAAATCAGGAAACGGGAAAAGTGGAAGTCCTCGGCTCACGTGATGAACTGATGAGCAAAGATTTGAAGCGCTTCACGAAGATTTCTGTCGTGCGTCACGGACAAAGCCAAGGCAACATCGATCAAATTTACCAAGGTATCGTTCCGGGAACGGATCTCACCGCGGAAGGAAAGAAGCAGGTGCAAGAAACGGGAAAGAAACTTGGAAATAAGAATGATCATCTTCCTCCGGTGTCATTGATCTATGCATCACCGCTCAATCGCACGCAGCAAACTGCCGAGGCGATCGCGAAAACAACCGGTGCGAAGATAGTGACCGATGAACGTATCCGTGAAGTGAGTTTCGGAGACTACGAAGGGAAACATATTAACTTCGATGATCTTGCATTCGTGAAAGAGCGCCGAGCCCATAAGATGGCGGAAAATCAGGTCGAGAGCATCTATCATTTTGAAGGCATGGAAACATGGAACGAAGTCGAGGAACGTTGTCGTGCATTCTTGGATGAAGTTCTCACGAAGCATCGTGGTGAGCACATTGTGATCGTCACACATGCGGATCTCGTTATGAACTTCACGCACATCTTCACGGGACTCGATAAACATAAGATCGTGCATCAGCCCTATCCGAATACTGCGGAAGCCCGAACGTTCTACTGGGATCATGAGCGCAAAACGCAGATGGATCTGCACAAAGAAACGGTCGACTCCGTGATGTGGAATGCCGAGAAGGCAAAGACGAACGTTGATCTCACACTCGTGCGCCACGGTGAGACCGATTACAACTTGCAGGGCTTGGTACAGGGCTCCAATGTCGATCTCTCACTCAATGCGACCGGCAAGAAGCAAGCCGAAGAAACGGCCAAGAAGCTGAAAGGTCAGACCTTTGATGCCATCATCACATCCGATCTCAAGCGTGCGAAGGAAACAGCCGAGATCATTGCAAAGGAATTAGGCATGTCTGTCACGGATGAATGGATCGAACTGCGTGAACGTGATCTTGGTGATTGGACAGGCAAATCGATCGCAGATATTCGCGCACTCGTTCCCGAGCAGATGGAACACATGGGTGTCGCGTATCGCCGAGCGAATCCGCCGAACGGTGAAATGTTCTCCGCGTTCTTGGATCGCATGGGCAAGGTGCAGCAGAAATTGATGAAGTCGTACGCAGGCAAGAAAGTGCTCGTTGTTGCACACAAAGGCGTCGTCCAAGGATTCTCGACCGTTGTGAACAACTTGTCGTATGAAGAAGGAATCAAAGTAGAAGCCGATAATGCCTCTGCGATGCAGATGACGATCCAGCCCAAGATGAAGCGCATTTCCGATGTGCTCGACTGTTGGTTTGAATCCGGCGCGATGCCGTATGCACAAAGTCACTTCCCGTTTGAAAGCGGTAATGATGTGAAAAAAGGACCGGCGAATTTCCCGGCCGACTTCATTGCGGAAGGTCTCGACCAAACACGTGGGTGGTTTTACACACTGACCGT
>JALHMU010000054.1 GCA_022843885.1 Candidatus Peribacteraceae bacterium
GGTCCGGAAAAATTGTACCTCGTCACGAATGAATTGCTGACGCTCAGCGCTGGACAATACGTTCCGGGAGAAATTTCAAAACACGATTTGAATGATTCATGGATTGCGGAGAATACGAACCGTGATAACGCGCATCGTGAACGCCTCGTTGCCTTACATCGTGAACGCCGCGAGAAGAGCGCAGGCATTTTACCAACATCGATTTTGTATCCGGTGAAGCGTGTAGCCGAAGAAGTTGATGTACTCTTTACTGTCGGACAGGAAGCCAAAGTCGAGAAACGTATTCAGCAAGCTGACACGCGCCTCAGTGAGGCATTGGCACTTCTGAATGAAGGTGAAACGGAAGAAGCATCTGCTCCATTAGAAGAATACAAGAGCACCTTGTTCACACTTGCGTCCGGTTCCGGTGATAACCTCGTGAAGTTCTTGATTAAGAAGCAGCTCGATGAAGCAAGTACAGATGTTGCAACCATTACGCCGGAAGATGATCTCTATGCAGTGAAGCAATCGGTTCTCGAAATGAGCGCTGAAATTCCAAATGCGGAATTTGATACGAAAGATGTTCAGGAATATCTCTTGGTCGATAAGCTCTCATCGATCGATGATGCACTGACGAGTTCCGGCAAGGTCACCGAAGCAATTTCTCTCTATAAAGATATTCAGCCGTATTTGAATACGCTTTTGACGCAGCCGGAAGGTGCGCAGTTGTCAGCGTTGCAGCGCGAAGCAAAAACATTGCTCTCCAGTGCCTCTCTCGCATTGGAAGTACTCCAGACTTCGGAACCGGAAAATCCGGTTTTCGAAGAAGTGCACGCAGACATCGAACAATTCTTGCCGAAGATTCCGGAGAAAGTGCCAGAGATGCCACGAGAAGATGTGCCAACGGTCGTGAAGGGCATCGTGGATCGTGTCTTCTTGTACAAGTTGCCACGCAGTCGCAAGAACCAACTCTTGTCTGAGCTGAAGAATCTTGAGAACAATCCAGATCGCGGATCGATCCTGCGCCAGTTGTATTACGCACTCCCTGAGAATGGACTCGCACGTAACGTTCGCCTTGAAATCGGCAAGCTCGGTGCCCAGCTGGAGTACGAACGTGAGGAAGGAGTGGAGTAAGTCGGGTTGACTCTCTGCAGCCGTTTCAGCACACTGACGCAGCTTTATGTACACGATTACTGATCTCAAACCTGGCCGCGCAATTACGATCGACGGGGAACCGTTTCTGATTTTGTCGTCGCAGTTCGGCCGTAAGAGCCAATCCAAGGCAAACATGCAGACGAAGCTCAAGAACTTGAAGACGGGTGCCATCGTCGCACGCAACTTCCAAGGCAGCGAAAAGATTGAGCCAGCTGAAGTCGGTTATCGCCATGTGCAGTATTTGTACGGCAATCAGGGCGCGCGTACATTCATGGATCTCGAAACGTACGATCAATTCGATCTCACGGACGAATCTCTCGGTGATCTCACGGAGTTTTTGATCGATGGTTTGGAAGTCGATGCATTGATGTATGAAGAAAACGCGATCGGTATTCAGCTTCCGGTCACGGTTGTCATGAAAGTTGTTGAATCGATGCCGGGCGTGAAAGGGGACACAGCCACGGGCGGCACGAAGCCTGCAACGCTTGAAAGCGGTGTTGTTGTTTCTGTTCCACTCTTCATCAATGAAGGCGATAAAGTAAAAGTGAATACGGAGACTCGCGAGTACATTGAGCGAGCGAATTAGGCTTATATAAGATCATAAATAGGTCCTTTACTCTTTTTAAGGATGTTCTAAAATATATCTGTTGTTCGTTCAGAACATCGGTCAAGATTTTAGAATATGTGAGACAAGCACTGTGTGTATCACGGTGCATAGATTGCTTGTCTCATTTCTGAGTAAGTCCGAGCCAGCGGATTCTGGTCTCGCATGTGGAGATAAAATCATGAGACGTATTTCGGCCATTTGGCCGATATCAGGAACGCCGCGGTCGTACGATGCCGTTTCTATCCTCGATTTTGGGAGCCCCAGTGAATCCTCTCTGCCGGAGGCTCGCGAGAATGAAATCGTCATTCGTTATGGCGGATGGAGTATTGCCGATCTGGGCTCATGTTCCTTTGTCCGTGGCCATCATCTCTTTACTGAAGACGTGGAATGGTACGATAGATGTTGTTCATGGGGCGGAGGCGTTCAGCCGGGTGTGTACCGTCTTTTCTTTACGCCACGTTCAAGTGAGAGATCATCATGCCAGAGCAGTACCCCGGCGATACTTGCTGCCACTGCTTTGATAGCTCACTTTCTACAGACGGGAGAGTATCTGCTCCAAGGCGGAATGTTACAGGCACAAGAAGTGGATGGGGCATATGGGCCCGTTATTCTCTTTTGGGAGAAAGGGGAACTCCGCCTCAATCCCAATCGTTTTATTCATCATTACGATGATGTTTGGCTCTCATCTTGCTCAATTGAATCTTGATGATGTTTATTTCCTCCTTGCGATGTATGTCGCAAGGAGGCTTTTTTTATCCCAATTGTTCCTTCAAGAGTTCATTCACCTTGGCCGGATTTGCCTGGCCCTTGGTTTCTTTCATGATCCATCCGACAATCGCTCCTAGAGCGGCTTGTTTTCCACCTTTATAGGCTTCGACAGATGCCGTGTTAGCCTCGAGTGCTTTTTGTACGATTGCTTCCAACGCGCTGGTATCAGAGATCTGTTCCATGCCCTCTTCTTTGACGATCTCAGCCGCAGACTTTCCCGTCTGAATCATTTTCTCCAGAACTTGCTTGGACTGGTTACCGCTGATGGTTCCCGCATCCGTAATCGTGATTAATTCCAAGATGCTTTCTTTCTTTGGCGCTTCTTCAATCGACTTATTCGCAGCTTTCAAGAATCCTATCAGCTGCGTCAGAATGAGCGATGACGTGCGTTTGGCATCGTTCGTTTTTTCGTAGACGGCATCGAAGAGAGATTGCAGTTCCGTCTGTTCGATCAACAGCATTGCTTCGGCTTCATTCAATCCGAGCGACACGTAGCGATTTTTTTTCTCCTGTGGAAGCTCGATCGCCGCACGGAATTTTTCCAATGATGCGTCATCGAATTGAAGCGGTGGAATATCCGGCTCAGGGAAGTAACGATAATCGGCTGCAGATTCCTTCTCGCGGAGGATCACCGTTTTTTCCTCATCATCAAGCCATCCGACGGTGACTTCACTTTTTGGCTGTTCGCCTTTTTCCCACAGTTTTGTCAGTCGCTTTTGTTCATACGCGATTGCTTTCTCAAGTGCTTTGAATGAGTTCAAGTTTTTGATCTCAACACGTGGATAGAGTTTTTTGTCTCCGACGGGACGCAAGGAAACAGATGCATCGAAACGCATCATGCCTTTGAACATATCAGCTTCCGAACTATCAACTGCAATCAAAATTCTGCGAAGTTCCTGTACGAATGCAGATGCTTCTTCTGCGGAACGAAGGTCAGGGTCGGTCACGATTTCCATGAGCGGCGTACCGGCACGGTTGTAGTCTACAAGCGACACATCACCTCTATGCATCAGTTTTCCGGCATCGTTTTCCATGTGTAAACGTGTGAGACCACATGATTTCTTTTCCCCGTTTACTTCGTACTGTACAGTTCCTTTCAGCGCGAGCGGGAAGTCGTACTGTGAAATCTGATATCCCGTCGGAAGATCGGGATAGAAATAGTTTTTGCGACTCATGTGATTGTTTTTCTGAATCTCACATTTCAACGCGAGGGATGCGCGGATTGCTTTCTCCACGGCTTTCCCGTTGATGACCGGCAATGTTCCCGGATGACCCATACAGACAGGACAAACCAGCGTGTTGGCTTCCTTGCCGAATGCATCGTTGCTGCAGCCGCAGAACATCTTCGTCTGCGTATTCATCTGGGCGTGCACCTCCAAGCCGATGATTGTTTCAAAGGTCGCTATGGTCAAAGAGTAGCGATTCTTTGCCTTTTTCGGAAGCATTGACAGACGAAAGAAGAGTCGTATGATTTGATAAATGTCGAAAGCACTCTCAGCGATCGAAAGTGTGGAAAGTCCATATCAAGAATGGACAAATGAGGATCTATTCATGGCATATCGATATGAGAAAGATACGGAAGCATTTAATGAATTAGTAAAACGTCACGAACGACCGCTTTTTTCGTATTTACGAAGACGTCTGGCTGATGCCGGTCTTGCAGAGGATGTTTTTCAAGAGACATTTATTAATATCATTCGTAAGGCTGACCAATTCCAGGATGATAAGAAATTTAGTTCGTGGATGTATACAATCGCAACAAATCTTGCGACTGATTGTCAGCGGAAAAATAAGCATCACAAGAAAAATGCCAGTTTGGACGTGAGAAGGTCTGGGGTTACGGAAGGTGACGGTACACTTAAGGATCTTATTATAGGAACCGAGCCGGACGGCTATCATCATTTGAATGAGGCTGAGCAAAGAGCGTGGGTGAATGCGCAAATTGAGGAATTGTCAGATTCTCTGCGAGAAGCGATTTCTTTAGTCTACTTTCAAGGTCTCAAATATCGCGAGGCTGCTGATATTCTTGATATTCCTGTCGGCACTGTGAAATCTCGATTGCATGCAGCAATTCTTGAGTTAAGAGAGAAGTGGGAAATACAATTTGGCCTCCTAAAAGGGGCTGCTTAATAGTCCACAATCAACTTCCCATCCAAATGATCTACTTCGTGCTGGATAATTCTCGCATTCCAGCCTTTGACGACCACTTCTTGCTCCTTGCCTTTCGTATTCTGATATCGCAGCACGATTTCCGTTGCGCGTGGAATATCGATCCACTTGCCCGGTAAACTCAGACACCCTTCTTGCGCAACATCGATTTCATCATTTTTCTTGATGATCTCCGGATTGATGAGCGGCGTCGACTTTCCACTGAGCATCGCAATACAAATGCGTTCACTGCGCCCGACTTGCGGCGCAGCAATTCCAGCACCCTCGGCTTTTTTACATGTTTCCTCCATATCTTTGATCAGCTTCAAATGTTCTTTGGTGATCTGTTTCACCTTCTGCGTTTTCTGACGCAGAATCGGCTGATCTTCTCCGATGACGATGGGCAAGACGGCCATGACAAAAAGATCTTACACCAAGCTATCGCGCTCTGGGAGCGGATTTTCGACTATCTGGCGGATACAGCGATGCCAGCATACTGGCGCAGTGCATCCAAGGAAGAGATGCCGGAAAGTTCGGCCATTTTCAGCAGCGCTTTGGCAGTCAGAATAACGTCAGGCAATGCGCGGTGACGTACGGCTGATTTTTCGAGGCCGAGTCTGGAACTGACGATATCCAAGTTATGGCGGAACTCTTGAGGATAGAGTGCTTGGCTGAGACGCATCGTGCAGATGCATTCAGGGAGATCGATATAGCCCCAGCAATGTTCCTTCTCTTTCAGCAAGAAGCTCATATCGAATGCAGCGTTATGAGCGACGAGTGTCGTACCTGCAGCGAATGCCAAAAACTCCGGCAAGACCTGATCAATCGTGCGAGCATCTTTTACGTCTTCATCGGAAATTTTATGAATCTGTTTTGTTTCCCATGGAATATCGCGTTCTTGA
>JALHMU010000055.1 GCA_022843885.1 Candidatus Peribacteraceae bacterium
CTTTGAGTCCGTCGAGTGTGTTGAAAAATGCGCCGTGCTTGCCGGCTGCAAGGGAACGGTCGCCGGAAACAATGAGCAGCTTCATAGGAGCGTCTTGAAGAGTGCAAGGTGATCCTTCGTCACAGTGTGCCAGCTTCGTTCCACAACCGGAAGAGCCGCGTCATGTGCGATGCTGTCGTAATGCTTCTCTACATATTTCACTGCCTGCACGATATCGTCCGGCGTGCGGAGTCCATGCAACATCATGCCTTGTGCGAGTTCTTTGCTTAATCCTGTCTCACGTGTGAGGAGCACCGGCAATCCTGTTCTACGAGCTTCTAGAGCCACGTTTGGACTGATTTCCGTCACAGACGGAATGATCAAAACATCATGATCGATCAACATTTGATCTTTGCGCTCGCCATTTACCGGCGAGATAAACGTCACACGATCATTGAGAGAAAGTTCCGAGACGAGATCAACTAAACCGAGCGATGCCGGACCTTCGCCAGTCAATGTAAGAACCATCGTCGGCAGTTGCACCATAGACCGTACAAGATTCAGAAGATTTTTGAATCCGACGAAGCGTCCCATAAACAATATGCGGAACTGCGGATGTTTCTGATGCAACTTTGGACTCCCTGCGAGCAATGCATTTTCGATGACAGAATGTGGTGGAAGTCTTTTGTAGTATTCACGGTAAATGTCGCGCTGAAACTCCGTCGAGAAGATGACGTAGTCGAAAGAAAAGAGTAGCCACATTTTGATCGTGAACGCGACGAGTGAGGTCCAATGATACGAACCGTACCATTCGCGTAATCCTTTGGTGCCACCTTGATCTGTGTAGCGCTCCCAAAAGAAATCACCTCCGAGCCGTAACACTTTTTTCGCATGTTTCAGCCGTGAAAAGATCACTGGGATACCGCAGCTGACAGAGGAGAATGCATACACAATGTCTGCGTTCTTTCCATGCTCTTGAATGGCACGACGCATACGGAACCAGTTGAGGATTGATCCGCTACGCGACACATCGATAACACGCCAACGTCGGTCTTGCTCATGCTTTCTTTTATACGGACTCGCATAGGTGAGGACCGTCACAGCATGTCCTTGTGCGGTCAGCTCTTCCGCGAGCGCATGTGAATACGTGGATGGACCCCCGATATCGGGAGGGTAAATGCCAGTGACGAGAACAATGTTCATACGTGCAGACTATATCCGAAAAATTATTTTGCGAGACGTTGTTTATACCATTCGACGGTACGCTTCAAACCTTCTTCAAACGTTACCTGTGGCTTCCAGCCGAGTGCGCGGACAGATGAGGAATCGAGTGCGTAGCGCCAGTCATGTCCAGGACGGTCGGTCACGAAGGAAAGCAATGTATGCGGCTTTCCGAGAATATCCAAAATCGTCTTCGCAACATCGATATTCTGACGTTCGTCATCGGCGGAGATATTGAAGAAGTGTCCTGAGCCGATCTTCTCATCCCAGAATGCCCATGGTGTCTCAAGCACTTTTTCAATGCCGTCCGTGTGATCGGTGACATACAGCCAGTCACGCTTGTTTTTCCCTTCGGCATAGATCGGCACATGTTGATCGGCGAGCGCCGTGCGAATAATGGTCGGAATGAATTTCTCTGATGCCTGATGCGGACCGTAGTTATTGGTACAACGTGTCACCGCAGCTTTAATCTTGTAGGTACGCATCGCAGCCATGAGAAATAGTTCTCCTGCCGCTTTGCTGGCCGCATACGGCGAACTTGGAATAAGTGGATCCTCGACTTTTTTCGGCGGTTCGTCATCTGTTAAATCTCCAAAGACTTCATCAGTGGAGATGTGTAAGAATTTAATCTCAGGATTTTTTTTGCACACTTCAATCAATGCAGCGACACCAACGACGTTGGTGTGAAGAAACGGTGAAGAATCTTTGATGCTGTTATCTACGTGGGATTCTGCAGCAAAGTTGATAACCGTGTCGATTTTATGATCTGTTACAAGTTTCATGACCAAGGCCTGATCGGCGATGTCCCCTTCTTGGAAAACGATCTTATCTTTCACGGCATCCAAGAAATGAATGTCAGCTGCGTACGTCAGCTTGTCCAGAACAACAATGTGATCATCAGGAAAACGTTCCACATGGCGTAAAACAAAGTGAGAACCAATGAAGCCGGCCGCACCTGTGACAAGTAGAGATCGCATGTGGGCCTAGCATACAGGAAAAGGAGGTGCTTTCCGCCTCGAATTTCCTGTACACTGCAGCTATGAAAGGCGTCCTTATTTGTGGCGGATATGGCACGAGACTCCGTCCTCTCACCGAGATCACGAATAAAAGTCTTTTGCCGGTGTATGACAAACCGTTGATTCATTTCCCATTGGAAGTACTGCTCAAAGCAGGCATCCGTGAAGTGGCGGTAATCACCGGTCCTGAACACATGGATCAGATCGCAAGCTACTTAGGATCCGGTTCACGCTTCGGCTGTGAATTTTCCTTCAAGGTACAAGAGAAACCCGGTGGCATCGCGCAAGCGCTCGGCTTGGCTGAAGAACTCGTCGATGGAGACAAAGTCTGTGCGATTCTCGGAGACAACGTGTACTTCGATGACTTCTCCGATGTGATTCAGAATTTTGAGAAAGGCGGGCACCTCTTTGTAAAAGAAGTACCGGATGCTGAGCGTTTCGGTGTCGTCACACTGGAAGGAGATGTCGTGACATCCATTGAAGAAAAGCCGAAGAAGCCGAAGAGCAATCTCGCAGCAACCGGTTGCTACCTCTATGACGAACGTTGTTTTGATATCATTCGCGGTTTGCGGCCGTCTGCTCGCGGAGAAATCGAAATCACGGATGTAAGCGCGTGGTACATGGAAAACGACGTCCTTCATGCTACACACTTGAAGGAGGAATGGATCGATGCGGGAACATTTGAAAGTCTCTTCCGCGCCGCGGAACTCGCACGCAAGCATCTGCACAAAGATGCCGACGTTCAGAACATCAAGAAGAAAACGAAACGCACGCTCATTGCGGACAATCCGTCCGTATCACGGACGTAATCGGTTCATTTTCCGTCTCGAAGACGATCGTTCCGGTAGCAGTACGTCGCTGGACAATTTCGTAACGCGGACATGCTGCACTTTGCAGCTCGCTCCATTCGACGATGAGATCGGAACGGAACGTATCGTGCTTTTGAATTTCTGCTTCTTCCCAAATGCCATACACCGTCACAGCCGCGCCTGTTTCAGCGGATTGATTGATGTACTGACGTGCCAGATGCCAGCTGTACATCCCCTCCTGCGAGAGTTTCATGTCCTTTGTCGGAAGCAGATCATACTGATCCAGCAACGCATTACATCGACCGTAGGTATACATGCACAACATCGAAAGATTCGAGACGACGATGAGCGCCACGATGGTCGTGACGAATGTCTTTTTGTACGCAATACGCCGATACAGATCCAAAAATCCAAGCACAGAAAATATCAACAATAATGGATAGGCCGGCAATGCTTGGCGAATCGATTGTGACCACCAAATACTTGTGAGAAGGAGCACGGTCACGAGTGCGCCGAGAACAAACCAGCGCCAGCGTGTTCGCAGTGTCATCCCCCAGATCGCGAGGAGCAGTTGAATGGGGAGAATATTTCGGAGTGGGTTGCCGTAATACAAAATATTCGATCGCAACATCTGGAATGGCGTCACACCGACGGAATCCATTTGTTCCATGTATCCACCTGGCAGTGGAGTGCCGAGCGTCAGCATGTTTCGAATCGGCCAGATCAAGAACACGCAACCGCCGAGAATCATGCCAGCCCAGAACCATGGGCGTAAAAGATGTTTTCTACGGAATAGAAGCGTGTAGAAGGAGAAGAAAAGAAAGCCCGGAACACCGTTATACCGTGTGAGGCAGGACAATCCCAAAAACATGCCGCATGCGACATACCAACGCTGATCTTCTTCGGCTCGTGCATAGAAATAGAGTGAGAACAGAAACAATGCACCAAAAAGAAGATCGGACGGGCCGAATGACGTGATCAGAATAAAATTGTGATGGAACAGGAGAAGCAGAGTCGTTCCGATTGCAGTGCGAAACCCAAACAATCGTTTCGAAAGTACGTATGTTGCCGACAACAAAAACACACCACTCAGGAGTCCTGCAACTTTCATGCCAAGTGCATAGCCAAAAATGAGTGATGGTCCATACGCGAGCAATGGATAGAACGGCGGGTAGTTCACTTGGTACGTTTCCGGATAGAGGAAGTATGCGTGCTCACGCCATAGACGCATGCCAAGCAGCGCATATTCAGCTGGATCGGCCAAAATGGGCTGATAGATGTTCGGAAGCCATAAAAGCGTCGATACAATCGAGAGAGCTCCTACGATCCAGAGAGTTTTTTTCATCTGGCATACCTTACATGAACATTGACTCCCGAAGAAAAGGGGGTAGAAAGTGAAGCATTGCGCTCTCTCACAACGGAGGTTGTCATGAAATGGATCTATTTTTGCTGGCTCTGCATCCCGCTTGCACTCTGGTTTGAGTACAACCGTCTCGTACTATTGCTTTTAATGGGACCAATGTTCGTTCTTGTTATTGGTCACAAAGTATTCCTCAAACAGGAATCGAGGTGAGATCATGATACTACATTGGATCTATACGTTCTTGCTCATTGGAGCAATCTGCTACTTGCTTGAGGACGTTAGTCCTGTACCTCGATGGCTCTCTGCAACAGCATTGTTGATATGCATGACAGTCATCTTCGTGAAAAACTCGCGCACGGCTCATCCTTCGGGATGAGCTTTTTTTATTGTCCGAAGCGTCGTTCACGCTCGCGATATTCCTCGATACATGCAACGACATCTTCTTTTGTTACTTCCGGAAGCAGCTGCGGCAAGAATTTGAATTCCGCGTATGCGCTCTGCCAGAGCAGGAAGTTGCTGATGCGCTGATCGCCGCCCGTACGAATCATGAGATCAACGGGGGGAATGCCTGCCGTATCGAGAAACATCTCCACATCTTCAATCGATTCAATCTTCTGATCACTGGCTACTGATCGCTGTATTGCTCGAACGATTTCATCCTGACTGCCGTAATCCATTGCGATACATACGGTCATCTTCGTATTATCTTTCGTTTTTTCTTCCGCTTCTTGAAGTTTGGAAATCACGTTCTTCGGAAGACGATCTTTTCTTCCAAGATGTCGCATGCGTATTCCTTTTGCCATGTACTTATCGACGTGCTCATCGATCATTTCCTCAAAAAGAAGCATGAGTCCGGAGATTTCCAGCTTCGAACGTTTCCAATTTTCCGTCGAGAACGTATAGAGCGTGAGAACAGACACATCATTCTCCAAACATGCTTCGATGATGCGATCGCGCACGCCGATCAGACCCTTGCGGTGGCCTTCCAAAGTGGGGATACCCATTTTTTTGGCATACCGCCGGTTGCCGTCGAGAATGAATGCAATGTGCATCGGAACG
>JALHMU010000056.1 GCA_022843885.1 Candidatus Peribacteraceae bacterium
CGTACCTGCAGCGAATGCCAAAAACTCCGGCAAGACCTGATCAATCGTGCGAGCATCTTTTACGTCTTCATCGGAAATTTTATGAATCTGTTTTGTTTCCCATGGAATATCGCGTTCTGGATTTACATAGGAGATGAACGACTTCGTTTCATCGATGACACCGTTCTCAATGCGTAGCCCTGCAATCTCGATAATTTTGTGACCTTTGCTTGCATCCAATCCCGTCGTCTCGACGTCGAATACGGTGATCGGAGGGAGGAAAGACATGGGCCATGAGCGTACCGATCTGCGCGAGCGATTCAAGACCAGTTTGTTTGACGAATTCGTCGATCATTTCACCTTGGTTCGCTATGCTTTTCGTATGCCGAAGATCACAGTTGAACGGGTGATACATGACCTGACGAAACTCTATCCGGGTGCGAAGTGCACGTTGGATTTTGACACTCCTTTGCAATTGCTCGTCGCAACGATTCTTTCTGCGCAATGTACGGATGCGCGCGTGAATATCGTGACAAAAACGCTCTTCAAAAAATATCACACGCCACAGGATTATCTTTCCGTTCCACTTTCGGAATTGGAGCAGGATATTTTCTCCTGCGGCACATATCGCATGAAAGCACGTGCGATTCGAGAAAGCATGCACAGGATCATCACAGAGTTTCATGGTCAGGTTCCCCGCACAATGGAAGAGATGCTGACGCTTCGCGGTGTCGGACGAAAGACAGCGGCCATCGTTCTCGATTGTTCGTATGGAGTCATCGCAGGGATTCCGGTGGATACGCACGTGACCAGAGTCAGTAAACGATTGGGTCTGACACGGCATACGGAGCAGGCCAAGATTGAGCGGGATTTGATGAAGCAGACGCCAAAAGAAGAGTGGGTCCATCTTTCTCACCTCTTGGTCGCACATGGCCGAATGACGTGTAAAGCGCCCACGCCAAAGTGCGAAGAATGTGTATTTAAAGCCATTTGCCCCAGTTCGAGGGCCCGCAAGAACGTGCACAATATTTGACATAGACGAAAAGGTGTTTTCGGCTATACTGAGCGGGTTCTTATTTCCTACACCATTTTCCCATGTCTAAGAAGATTTTGGTCGCTTTTGCTGTCCTCGGGCTCACGCTCACGGGTTGCACGACTGACACGACTGGTACGGAAGGCGACAGCAGCTCGTCTGCTATGGAAACTTCGTCCGCAATGATGGAAGCTTCCTCGTCCTCTGCAGCTGCAGACAGCTCTTCCTCTTCGGAAGCTGCTCTCGACAGCGAAATCGACGTCGAAGCTAGCTACTAATTTTCGACTCTAACAAAGAAGGCCGGCGCTCGCGTCGGCTTTTTTTGTGAAACGAATAAACCTCGAGCGTTCTTCCGTGTACAATCGAGTCGATGCAGCAGTATCTCAACCTTCTTCAGACAGTTCTGGAAAACGGAACGAAGAAAGATGACCGTACGGGAACGGGCACACTCTCCATGTTCGGGTATCAGATGCGATTCAATCTGCAGGAAGGATTCCCGCTTTTGACGACGAAGAAGCTGCACACACGTTCGATCTTTCATGAACTGCTGTGGTTCTTGAAGGGCGATACGAATATCAAGTACCTGCACGACAACAATGTCACGATCTGGGATGAATGGGCTGACAAGAATGGCAACCTTGGACCGGTATACGGGTATCAGTGGCGTTCCTGGCCAGGTCCCGATGGAAAGAGTTACGACCAGATCACAGCGCTCATCAATCAGATCAAAAAGAATCCGAATTCACGTCGCTTGATTGTGTCAGCTTGGAATGTGCCGTTCATCGAAGAGATGGCACTGCCACCATGCCACACGATGTTTCAGTTCTATGTCGCTGACGGAAAACTGTCCTGTCAGCTGTATCAGCGAAGTGCAGATATCTTCCTTGGTGTGCCGTTCAATATTGCTTCGTACGCGTTGCTCACACATATGATCGCGCAGGCCTGTGATCTCGACGTCGGTGACTTTGTCCACACGCTCGGTGATGCGCATTTGTATCTGAATCATTTGGATCAAGCCAAAGAACAGCTGACGCGCACACCACGACCATTGCCGAAACTCATTCTCAATCCTGCAAAGAAAGATATTTTCGATTTCACATTCGAAGATATTCAAATCGTGAATTACGATCCGCATCCAAGTATCAAAGCCCCCATCGCCGTATGATTATCAGCCTCGTTGTTGCAGCGGCAGAGAATAACGTCATCGGACGCACGGGTGATATTCCGTGGAAACTTCCAACGGATTTGAGACACTTTAAAGATGTCACGATGAACAAGCCCATCATCATGGGACGCAAAACATTTGAATCCATCGGACGACCACTGCCAGGTCGAAAGAACATCGTCGTGAGTCGCAGAAAAGATTTGAATTACGAAGGAATCGAGGTCGTTGAATCTTTGAAGCCGCAATGAAGTTAGCCGAGAAGGAAAAGACGCCGGAGATCTGCATCATTGGTGGCGGAGAGATCTACCGCCAAGCGCTGCCACATGCCAATACTCTGCATCTCACACGTGTGCATGCCGTGATCGAAGGTGATGTCTATTTCCCGGAAATTTCTGAAGAAGAATGGGAATTACTTTCGACGGAAGAACACAAAAAAGATGCCGACAATGAGTATGACTACACGTTCCTGACGTACCAGCGCCGACCGCTTTAAGCAGGCATCTGCTGCGTAATGCAGTGGAATGCACCGAGTCCGAAGACGAGTTCGCGTGTATCGATTTGGACAATCTTTCGGCTTGGGAAACACAGCTGTAGTACAGCTGCAGCTTTGTCATCGTTCGGGTCATTGAAACCTGGCATCAGTACGACTTCATTTGCGACGTAGAAGTTGGCGTATGTTGCTGGAAGGCGCATGTCTTCGCGGCGAATCTCGGCTGGCATCGGGAGTTCATGAATCTTCAACAGTTCGCCGGTTTCATTTTTCATCGTGCGCAAACGTGCGAGGTTCTCCTGGAGAATCGTATAGTTTGCATCAGCTTCATTCTCTTCGACGATCGTCACCACACTGTTTGGACTGACGAATTGTGTGAGGTCATCCACGTGACCGTTCGTATCATCACCTTCGATACCATCGTTGAGCCACAAGATGTTCGAGACACCCAGGTTATCTTTCAAATGCTGTTCAATCGTTTCTTTATTCATCGTAGGATTACGATTTGGATGCAGCAGGCAGGCCTCGGTTGTGAGCAATGATCCGGTGCCATTCACGCTGATAGAACCGCCTTCCAGTACCATCGGCACTTTAATGAGGTGCAGTCCTGTTTCTTTTGCGACAAAACTTGGGACCTCATCATCCAAATGATGATCCCATTTACCGCCCCACGCGTTGTACTGCCATTCGGTCAGAATACGTTCACCCGTTGCATCGTTCTTCACGAGGATCGGTCCGTGATCACGTGCCCAGGAAAAGTTATTCGGAATGCGATGCAAGAAAACGCGATCGCCCTGCACGCCCGCTTTCTTCATTTCCAATTGAGCATTCTCTTCGGTCGCATCGTCATGGATTGCAAGATGCACATCTTCACCGGTCTCCAATGCTTTCACCATCTGCGCCCAGATTTGCGGAATACCTTCGAAAATTCCCGGCCAGTGATCATCGTCATGCGGCCATGTCAGCCATGTTGCCTCGTGCGGTTCCCATTCTGCCGGCATGCGAAAGCCCTGAGCGGCCAACGTTTTCGTTCTAGACATCGGTGAGTGGCTTGTACGTCTCTGGACGGCGATTGCGCAAGAATCCCCATGCATCTTGCAGCGGTTTCACGCGCGCAAGATCGACGGTCTGAAGTAAAATGTCTTCTTTATCATCCGTAATCGCGAGGACTTCACTGGCGGGTCCCGCAATGAATGAACCACCCCAGAAGTTGATAGATCCTTCTTTGCCGACACGGTTGATAGCTGCGACGAACACGTTGTTGCTGGCCGCATGTCCGAGCTGTGCGTTGCGCCACATCTGTTCCCAGTCACCTGTGATGTTCTCTTCGACATCGGCGTCGATCACACCGATGGCTGTTGGGTAGAAGATCAGCTCCGCGCCTTGGAGCGTTGCGATACGAGCAGCTTCCGGGAACCACTGATCAAAACAGATCAACACACAGATTTTTCCAAACTTCGTATCCACAACCTTGATCCCTGTATCGCCGGGTTCAAAGTAGTGTTGTTCGTGATACAAATTGTCTTCCGGAATGTGCGTTTTTCGATACGCCGTCAGAAGTGTTCCATCAGGTCCGAAAATCGGTGCGGTGTTATAGAATTTGCCGTCAGCTTTCTCAAAAATCGATCCACCAACGAGCACGATGCCATTCTTCTTTGCGGCTTCAGAGAGCGCTGCGATAGTTGGCCCTGGAATTGGCTCAGTTTCTTCAAACGCTTTCTTGTCATCTTTCTTCTGGCAGAAGTACTGACTCAAAAAAAGTTCCGGCAAAGCCACGATGTCTGCACCCTTTTTTGCAGCCTCGTCGATCTTCTCCAGCGCACGCTTCAAGTTGTCTTCTTTCGATGCGGTGGAGTGCATCTGGATCAAGCCGATTGTGACGTCGCGTTTCATCGCCGAACACCGTAACGTTTGTCACTTCTAAACACAAGATTTGTCGGCACAGTTTTCGTTGTTGCAATGGCGTCTTACATGCGTATCATTGCACTCGTTTTCCACACACTTTCTATGGGACCAATCAGCACCTTCATGAAGCATCATTATCGTCACTTCAATGCTCGCGAGACTGTCGCAGCAGCTGAAGGTTGGATCGATCTTGTTGAGAAGAAAAAAGGAAAGATGCTTATCACACTTGCTGGTGCGATGAGCACAGCCGAAATCGGTCTCTCGCTTGCAGAGATGATCCGCCAGGACAAAGTCCATGCGATCTCCTGCACAGCTGCAAACTTGGAAGAGGATATTTACAACTTGGTCGCACATGACTTCTACAAGATGGTTCCGAATTACCGCGATCTAACTGCGCAGGAAGAAATGGATCTGTTCAACAACCACTTCAACCGCGTGACAGATACGTGTATCCCAGAGAATGAAGCATTCCGCCGCATTGAAACGGCGTTGATGCCACTCCTTATTGAGGCTGATAAGAAGGGGACACGAAAATTCCCGTTTGAGTATTACTACGAAATGCTCCGTAACGGTTCACTCGAGAAGTTCTACCAGATCGATCCAAAGGATTCTTGGATGCACGCGGCGATGCTCAAAAATATTCCGATCGTCACTCCGGGCTACG
>JALHMU010000057.1 GCA_022843885.1 Candidatus Peribacteraceae bacterium
CACTTCGAGCAGTTGTCCGATGACAGGAATGAACCAGAGTGGAATGGTCAGGACGAACAGAATCATCCCCTGTCTGCTGTGATGCTGAATGAAAGGAGAATCTTTGCGACCGAAGTACACCAAGATCGACATGATCCAAATGTAACTGAATGCAGCGATATCTTTATTCTGCTTCACATCTTCCTCTTTTGAGAGGAGCGGGGGCTTTGGTTGTTCCATCTGGTGCAGTATAGCACGGGAAAACGACTGCTTGGAGGCGAAAATCTGCAGATAGCCAAAGGGATGGTATAGTCACGCTAATGCTCCGGCTTGCCCGTCCGTAGCCCAGAGGCGAAGGCGGGTAGCTCAGGTATCATTCCATCATCTCACACATGCATGCTCCGGTAGCTCAGTTGGATAGAGCAAGACCCTTCTAAGGTCGAGGTCACAGGTTCGACTCCTGTCCGGAGCACCATTACAATCAATGTATGAGTCAAGAATGGAAAATGATCGTGAAGGAATATCTTGAGGAACTTCGGAAGACTCCCAATCGTTTGGGTTCGGTAAAAAATATTTGTGAAGGATTGATTGATGAGAAAATGCCCACGACTTCGTATTGGAATGAGAAATCTGTAACCGATGTTCTGCGATGGATAGACAGTTGTATTGAACGTACGAAAGCAGACATTACATCTCGAGAAGAATGGAAAGACCTGCCAAATATGCAAAATATCATCGACTACGGATACAGAGAGATCGAAGCTTTGCAAAAGCTCCAAGCCTTGCTCCGATAATTATCCGAACAATCGTCGGATCGGCTTTGAGGTAACGATCACCAGAAGCACCGCCAAACCCACGCTTACACTCACATACAGAATGGCAGTTGCTTGCCAGAATTCATCCGGAAAGAGACGCAACAACACTTGATCGTCGTTGAACATCCAATTGAGTCCTTTGAAAAATACGCGATGCAGACGGTCGAACGCACGCATCCAATCGTAGGAAAAATATACGATGCCGATAATCTGTAGTGCAATCGTCACTTGAGCTGCACGTTGCAAGGCAATGAATGCTTTCTTTCGGAAGGTTGTGTGTGAGAAGAGTGCGAAGAAAGCAAGTACAACAACGGCAAGACTGATGCACAAAATGATAAATCCAAGATTGAAAAGATCTCGGACATCAGCCATGTGACTCTCTTCATCGTCGGTTATCCCTTCGATGACCTCGAGTGTTGCATTCCCTTGTAGATAATCGACAACGATACCGCCGATACGGAGACGATCTTCAGTCGTGTAGCCAAATTCATCGGCTGGAAAGGATGGACGTGTGTACTGCCATTCCAACAACGTGTGTGATGTGAGCAGCGGCAATGGTGCGAGCAAGATGATGACAGGAGTCAGCACCACGATCGCAACAAACGCCGATCGAAAGAGAAGCGTCGATGTTCTCATTGCTTGGTCGGATCAACAGCGGACTGAAGTTTCACACGATCAAGTTCAGACAGCGTAGAGAGATTGGAACTCATGACTTCATCTTGTGATGTGGTTATAAGCGAATTCTCGACACGTAGAATGCGTTCGATACTGCGACCATCGCCGTACCAGTAATCCCCTGCTTTGATGAAAGCATCATTGTCATACTGTGTGATTGTTCCGCGCAATTCGAAGCCTTTGTTGAGCGTGATGTCGTAGACGTATGCACCCTGGAAGACCGGCGTGCCGTAGGCGCTGCCATCATTCCCCTGCTTCAGGTTGTCTGGAATTTTGTTCACGGTAATCGGGAATGCGAGCAAGTTCTTCGATTTATCGAACAACAATGCTTTGTGGTTATACAAGAGCGGACTATCGGTTCCACGATCACCGATAATCGTTGAATGCATTTCTTTTGGATTTTCGACATCACTGACGTCGAACAATGCGAGCTTCATCCCTTGGTACCATGCAAAGTCACCAGTCTTGGATTCTGTCGCATCTTTTCCAAATCCGATAATGTGGTTCTCGTCGTATGGGTGCAAATAATCGCTGTAGCCAGGGATCTTCAGCTTGCCGAGGATCTTTGGATTGCGCGTATCAGAAAGGTCGATGACGAAGAGCGGATCGATTTTTTTGAATGTGACCATGTAGGCACGGTCACCCATGAAACGTGTGGAGTAGATCTGTTCACCCGGTGCGATGTTTTCGATGGAACCGACTGTTTCCATATTGGCGTTCAAAACATACAAATTGTTTTTCGATGGAGCGTTGGAACTCCATGAATCAACCGTGGTTGCGATGCGGAACACATTGTCTTTTTCATCCATCGAGAATTGATTTTTAATTGTTCCCGGTACTTGACCCTGTGCTTTTAATTCGACGCCATCATCCGTGAATCCAAAACGATAGATCGTTGTTTTTACCTCGGAAGAACCACCGTTGCCATCCCAGATATATTTCCATTCTGGTGCGGATACATACAAGTTCTTCAATGATGCGTAGATATTTTGTGCGCTACCGAGTACGACTTCGCGGCTCACTTCTGCGGTTGGGCTATCGAGTGGGATGACACCAACGATCAAATACTGTGGTGATGGAATACGCGGCATGATTGCAACATCGGCACAACCTACGACCGGAACGTCTTTATCTCCTCGTGCAGTATCGCGGAACATTGGAAGTGGAAGAGCGTCAGAAGCTTTCACGTTGTCGAGTGGATAGGCCCACAGGTTTTGATTGAGTACGAGGTACAACTTGTCTTCAATGCGACGAGTCGAAAGTGCGCCACCATCAAATGTGACTGTACGAATCGATTTAGGATTGGATCGAACGCTGATATCGTAGATTTTCACCTGCGTTTTCGAGGAATACCACGGTGCGATCATTTTCGCATCCATCAATGGACGAACGTTTGGTGGATAGGGAGAATAGTTTTGATAGACCTGACCAATGACAACGAGCATGTCACCATCTACATACAATTCCGATGGCATCATATTTTCTTTCGCGAGGTCGATGATTGCCGTCTCCTTCAATTCCGTTGCAGGACGAACTGAGACGATGCGAACCGACTGACCTTTGATCGTATAGACGTAATTGCCGTCTGTTTTTACTGTATCTGCTTCGTCGACACCTTGGACTTGGACGTTGGTTTGTGAGTAATCGTCCGATTCTGCCATTGCACGACCACCCTGAAGTGTTGGCGATGGAGATGCTGGCGGCACTGCGCCGATGCCTTTATCCATATACACCATGCCGTCGTTACTTCCTTGCGACTCTTGAATGAACGCACGCAAATCGGCGCATGATGTGGCGCGCTCGACCGTGTTGGATGCAAGATTCACTTTCATGTCCGGATATTTCACGTTCATATACGACTTGGACGGCTGATCCGTTTTTTCTTCGGTCAATCTCCATAGAATCTCCGCCATCTCGCCACGTTTCATCTGATTATCCAAACCACTGACAGTTGTGGGAATCGCATCGGAGTATTCCAATGCGCGCATGTACGGTGCGTACCACTCTCCGCCTTCGTTCTGAACCTCAACCCCGAATGCGAGTGCCATGATCTTGCTTGCTTCGACAACGTTGATCTGATTTTCCGGTTTGAATGTTCCGTCCGGATATCCGTTAATGATGTTCTGCGCTTTTGCACGACAGATGTATGGGGCAAACCATTCTTCTTGTACATCTGGGAAACAATTGTCTCCCGTAACGTACGAACCGCCTTTCGCTTCCAGAACGATCTTCAGGAATTCCGCTCTGTTAATACCCATGAGCGGCTTGAATGTTCCATCGCTATATCCTTCGATGACACCTTTTTCTTCAAGTGCTTCGATGGCCGCACGATAGTTGGTAGACGTCGTTACATCATCAAAAGCGAGTGCAGGTACCGCAATGCTCAGAAGCATGGAAGCAGACACAACGCGAGAAACAATCGTTCGCATGGGAAAGATGGGGAGGAGTATGAAGAGTATATACGATGAAACTATGAAATAATTACAAACTACACACCTTTTCTTCGTCTGAAGAACGCGATGGTGGCTGCGGTCGCAGTGAAGAGCAGCACAAGCATGCCTGGCCCCGTCGGTGTCGTGGTAGGCGGAGGAGCAATGACCCCCGAGTTGTCACCGGCATTTGCCCCTGACACTTGTCCTGAGTTATCTAAAATGTTTCCTGCCAAATCACCGCTGATGCTTGGCGCGGCCGCCGATTCTGTTTCACAGTATCCGGAACAGCCGTCGTTATTGAGACGGTTTCCGTCATCACATTGTTCGTTCAAGTCGAGAATGGAGTCGCCGCAGAATGGAAGTTCGCACGTCAGGCGACAGGCGGATGGCGTATCGGCGTTGAGTCCGCCGTTATCACACAATTCACCAAGATCGGATTGAATGGTTCCATCGCCGCAATACCCGTCACCAAAAATTCCAATATCTCCGCCCGGAGAACCTGCATTTGCTCCAGAAGGCGATCCTGCATTTGCTCCAGAAACATTCCCTGAAACGTTGCCTGTTACATTTCCCGAAACGTCACCTGAGACATTACCCGTTACTGTCCCTCCGATCTCACGCTGACAAATGGTGTTGCAACCGTCACCGATTCGCGTATTGGCATCATCACATGTTTCACCAAGTGCGGATTGAATGACACCATCACCGCAACGTCCGTTTTCCAAAAGACAGAGTGAGCTGCAGCCGTCACGATCACGTCGATTGCTGTCATCACATTCTTCGGCAGTATCGATGCGACCGTTGCCACAGAGCACCGACACTTCGCTGATACATGTTGAACTACAACCGTCACGGCTGGTGCGATTTCCATCATCACATTGCTCAGTGTTATCAACGACGCCGTCGCCACATCTCGGAAGAGATGCAGTCGTAAGGTTGCATGAGTTACTGCAGAAATCGGTGTTGATGATGTTCCCGTCATCGCATTGCTCGCCACGATCAACGATGCGATCACCACAAGCTGCGCGTTTACAGTTTGTACGACATGTATTTGGCAAGTCAGCGTTTGAGACACCGTTGTCACACTGTTCACCGCTATCAATGCGTCCGTTGCCACAAATGGCGATGTTAATCGAACTCGTGCGGGAAGATGATGAACGTGA
>JALHMU010000058.1 GCA_022843885.1 Candidatus Peribacteraceae bacterium
GAACGGTGGATGTCGATAGCGACAAAATGACAGCGACATATACATATCGTCGCTTGGGACCGATCGATGCCGTCGTCTCAATTACCAACCAAGCCAATGCCAGCACCACGTATCGTCGAACATTGAATGTGGTGGAGCCCGCCAAACAGCCATTCCCGGTATCGATGTCGACCGCGCCTGCAACATTGCTGAGCCCGGCTCCGTTTGGCGTCGTGTTTACTGTTGCAACCGATGAACCGCTTTCAAGCGTGACCTGGGATTTCGGCGATAATAAAGAAGAAGAGAGTAAAATCGGAACGACAGCACTCCATACATTTGATGATGTCGGGAATTTCATCGTCACCGCGACGATCCGATCCGAATCCGGATCCATCGCCAAGTTAACCAAGCTTGTGCGCGTCACGGAGCCCTTACAGCTGCCAGATTTGACGTTTACCGGCACGCCGGAAGTGCGTAGCTCTACGATCACGGGCGAGCTTCCACTCACGCTTGATATCACCCCGAAAACGAACGAGCCGCTCATCACATTCTCTTGGGATGCGTTGGATGCGGATGAAGTGCTCTCCACCGAAAAAACACTTCGCGCAATTTATCGTCGTGAAGGCGAATACACGGTAGAACTCATCGGTATCGACACCGATCAGAAAGTTTTGCGCAGAAAGTTGAACGTGATTGTAAAACCTCCGAAGCCAGTCGTATCAGTGACGATTGATCCAACATCTCCGATTGCTCCACAGAATGTAAAATTCGATGCATCGGACACATTCATCGCGGGCAAAACAATTACCGGCTTCGAATGGGATTTCGGTGATGGCACGACAACAAAAGCCGGAGCACAAACGCAACACGTGTACGACACTTCGGGTCGATACACTGTTCGTGTACAAGCCATCACGGTGGAAGGAGATACGTATGCGACCGATGTAACGTTGATTGTCCGTGATCCATTGAAAGATGTGTGCTTCCTCCCAAGTCGCAATGCGGGAACAGCGCCTCTGGGCGTCATCTTCGATACCAGCTGTTCGACCACGGGCTTTGTGGAGTGGCATTGGAACTTCGGTGACGGATCAGAAAGTCGTGAGCAGAACCCGACGCACGTCTTCGTTGCAGCAGGTGAGTATGTCGTCACATTGACGGCGACCGATGCCGACGGTCATGAAATGCAAGACAAAACCACTATTACTGTTTCCCCACGCTCACAATGAAGCATAAGAATCTCGTCCGTGCGATTGCAATCATCGGCCTGCTCGCCATTGTCATCGGTGCGATGCTCCCCGCATTCCAGGCGTTCACGTTCTAATTACATTTTTGCGCTTGCCTGCGTAGACCAGACGGCTTTGTTTTGCGTAAAGAATGCAGCTGCTGCGATCATCGCGCCGTTATCCGTGCAGTACGCCAATGTCTGAGGCCAACGAATCGTGACGTTATCACACTGTGCTTTCAGCATGTCACGTAAACGCGTATTTGCTGAGACACCACCGACGATGTGCACTTCTTTGATCTCGGGATGTTTTTCTAACGCACGTTTCGTTTGACGCACCAGATGCATACAAATTGCGTGCTGATAACTCGCGGCGATATCTGCAAAATGTTTTTCTGCATCCACACCGAGATCGCGCAGCAAATATTTCAGTGATGTTTTTAATCCCGAGAAACTGAATTCGAGTCCGTCTTCGTGTGCGAGTGGCACGGGAAAGTCGTACGCATGTTCATCGCCTGACATCGCGAGCTTCGCTAGTTCCGGTCCACCGGGGTAGGGGAGTCCGAGTTGCAATGCGCCCTTATCAAACGCTTCGCCGGCAGCATCATCGCGTGTCGAACCAATCTGAGTTTGTGTTGTATGACTTTCGCGTAACCACAATTCCGTGTGACCACCCGAGACTGACAATGTCAGAATCGGAAAAGAGATTTCTTCCGTTTGATCAAGCCAGATGGAATCGAGATGTCCTTGATGATGATGCACGCCTATCAATGGTTTGTTCCAGAGCCATGCCAACGTTCGTGCCGTGGTTGTGCCAACAAGGAGTGATCCAAGAAGTCCTGGGCCATACGTAACCGCAATCGCATCGATCTCCTTTTCCGTGCACTTCGCGGCCTTCAAGCATTCCGTCATGACGGGCAAGATGCATTCCAGCTGTCGGCGCGCAGCATATTCCGGAATCACACCGCCCGATCTTTCAAAATCGAGTTTCGAACTGGCGATGATATTGGCGTGTACGGCTTTGCCGTTTTCCACGAGCGCGGCCGAGGTTTCATCGCACGATGTTTCGATGCCTAAAATCAGCATGCATACACCCTGCCTAAAAGATGCCCGAATCGCAATCCTCGATGGTTTCTTTCAGCTCAAAATGCTTCTATGCTGTCTGCCATGATCGAACTATTTCCTTCACGTGAAGTGATGCTCACCATTGGTACTGTCTCCGTCCACTGGTACGGACTCATGTATCTGCTCGGATTTATCTGTGGTTGGTTCATGTTGCCCCATCTTGCAAAGCTACGCAGCATCCCGATGACCCGCGATCGCATCGACACGATTGTCTTTTACGTCGCGCTTGGCGTGATCTTCGGCGGACGATTGGGATACGTGCTTTTCTGGGAGCCAAAACGCTTCCTTGCAGATCCTCTCGATATCTTTCGCGTCTGGGAAGGAGGTATGTCCTCTCATGGAGGATTCCTCGCCGTGCTGCTTTTGATCATCTACTTCTGTCATCGATCCAAGATCAACTTCTGGGCGCTTGCTGATGTGATCGTCGTGCCGATTGCGTTGGGACTGATGTTCGGTCGTTTCGGAAACTTCATCAATCAGGAACTCTACGGAACGGTCACGACATTGCCATGGGGGATGCAGTTTGATGGTGTCGAAGGCCTGCGCCACCCGACGCAGTTTTATGCCATGATCAAAGATGCCACGATTGCTCTAGTGTGTTTCCTCTACTTGAAAGCGACACCGCATGCCAAACCTGGACGGTCGATGGCGTTGTTCTTCATGCTCTACGGCGTATTCCGATTCATCGTGGAATACTTCCGCGATCAAACCGGCTACCCGATGCATTATTGGGGAAGCATCACGCTGACACAGGGGCAAATGCTTACGATCCCGATCGTCCTGATCGGCGTCTTCCTTTGGTTCTATCGCTCACCGCGTCGCGCCTAAGTTCTTCAGCTCTTGTCGTACGATTGCAGCTTCATCCCACGGGATTTGGCCGTGCGCGGTCATCATCGTGACGTCGCCACCCTTTCCTGCAAAGAGAATCGCATCACCAGGTTGCGCATGACGCAGGAGGAATTTGATCGCATCTAAACGATCGGAAATGCGAACGGCAAATGCCAGATGGGGAGGTTGCTGATGACTCGAAGGATCAAAGACAGGAAGATCCTGCGGAATACCGGCGAAGACTTCGTTGATGATTTTCTCAGGATCCTCGGTGTAGGGATCTTCATTCGTGACAACGACAACATCGGCTTTCTCGCCGCAAATCTTTCCAACGAGTGGACGCTTCTCATGCATGCGATCACCACAGCTACCGGTCAGGACAAGGAGTTTTTTCCCAGGTGCGAGACTTTCACGAATGGATGACAATGTTTTTTCATAGGCGACGGGCGTGACGGTAAAGTCGATGTAGACGGAGAACGCCTGTCCTTCATCGATTTTCTCCATACGACCCGGTGCGCCATGGAATGTTTTGAGTGCTGCGATGGACTGCTCAATCGGAACACCCGCTGCACGTGCTGCGAGAATTGCTGCAGCAGCATTTTGCAGATTAAACGTCCCCGGAATGCTGAGCTCCAGCGGATACTCGCGACGTTCATACGAGAGCATCGCTTTTGATCCAGACGCGTCCGCATGTGGATGCTGCACAATCATGTCAGCCGTATCGCTGTTTCCAAATGTGAGTGTGACAGCAGTGGGAATCATCGACATCATTTCAAATGATCCATCATCGCGATTGAGAATTTTGGTGCCGTTGCCCCGCATGGATCGGAATAGAAGACTTTTTGCAGCGACATACGCATCCATGCTGCCGTGATAATCCAAATGCTCCATCGATGTATTCGTGATCACAGCAATCTCCGGTGTAATGCCGATCAAACGTCCTTGGACGAGACCATGCGATGACGCTTCCAGCACAGCAAATTCACACCCATCGTTCGCAAGTTCGCGCAGAAAGCGCTGCAATGCAAAAGGAGGCAGTGATGTTTTCTGCGTTGCGTTTGGTCGCCGTTGACCATTCTTTTCCAGGAACGCGCTCGACGACGCGCCGACTTTTTTTCCTGCAGCATGCAAAATATGCGAGATCATCGCAACGGTTGTTGTTTTGCCATCCGTTCCCGTCACACCGATCACGCGTAGTTTTTTTGCGGGCGAACCAAAACGCACTGCAGCAATGCGTGCCTTCATTCGATGGTACGAAAGTCGGAGAGGATTCGTGTCGGAAATGAGCGATTTAAGCAATGTCTTCATGCGCTCCCATAATAGCACGCGTCGCTGCGATATCCTGTGAAATCTGGACAAGCATTTCCTCTGCACTCGGGAAGTCTTGGATGTCACGCAATCGTTCCTGAAGGCTGATCACGAGCTTTTCCGGTGTACGTTCCGGAGCGTTATCGAGCAGGTGCACTTCGAAGGCGGTTGTATCTTTAAATACCGGTCGGGGACCGTAATGAATTGCCGCAATGTAGCGCTTGCCTTCAATCTCTGCGCTGCCAGCAAAAATACCTTCAGGAAGTCCTTTCGGAACATCCTGAAGGTCAATGTTATAGGTTGGAATGCCGAGATCTTTTCCGCGGCCGCGGCCAGAAACAGTGCGGGCGGAAAAGGTTGCGATCATGATGCGAGTGAACGGTAGATCCACATACCGAGACATGCGCCGACAATCGGAGCAGCCAAGTACAAGAGTGAAATCGAACCGAGGCCAATAGCGACAGCAGGGTTCAAAATTCCCGTGGAGAGTGGTCCAGCAGCAGTGGCTCCGAGGAACAATGCACCGCCGATCGTCAGACCGGATGCACTGCGATCAACATTTCCAAGAACGGCAGCTGCGACGGCAAAGCCG
>JALHMU010000059.1 GCA_022843885.1 Candidatus Peribacteraceae bacterium
GGCTGTGGTTCAGCCAAGCTCCCACTGATCGGTATGGGAGACCAATGCCTCCGAATGAATGGGAAGAAACCATCGCCGCTCAGTATGATTCCAATGTCGGCCCGTCGACGAATCAATCCCGGTCTGCCCAACTGCTGACCATCTTCCCTTCAGCCGACAATCTTGCGATGGGTGCCCGACCAAACACCGGACCGATTGAAACCGGCGAAGAGACGATCGAGATCAATGGCACGCGGATTGCGACGCATTGGGAGTCAGCCAAGTATGAGTATAATGCGTCGGTGTGGCCGAACTTCAGAAATTGCCGCCTCGTCATCAAGCTCTGGACGAGCGACGCCGTTCCTACCGGGTTGGTTCGCAAGACCGAAGAGAGAACCTGCCCGCCGGGTGGGACTGAGCATTTGCGAGTCATGGTCGAAACGTATCTCCAGTCGTTCGAGAGGTTTTCACCGGTGGCGAGCAAGTGAGCCGTACAGGGAACGAGTCTCAGCCGGGAACTCCCGCTGGCACGTTATCAATTTTGGCAACAGCCGTGCTGAGGTCTTTCACGGGATGGGAGACTATCAGGCCTTTTTCAATCTGCTGAGCCAGGCTTCGGACCGTGTTCCGATGTACCTTCTGTACAGACCGGATTTCAGATCCTCAGCGCCCCATTCATTCAGCCTATCAGCCTGTCTTCCACTAGCCTCTCTAGAAGGAGTGATTCCGCATGAGCGATTCCACTGACAAAACCATTCCGTTGAACGTGCGATTGAAACCCAGTGAACCATCCGCCCATCCAGTAGCCGCGAACTATTCCAACGTCGGTGTGGCCCAGGGCATCGCCTATCTGGATTTCGGCTTCATCGCGTGGTCATCTCGTCCGTCGGGTCTATTCGGTCTATCTGGTCCGATACGAGACAGACCAGATGGACCAAACAGACCTCCGATCCCGTCATTTCTCCCGTGTGGCGATGGGCGTCGATGTGCTCGCGCGGCTGCAGCAACAGATTCAGCAGGTATTAGTCAGTATGCGCGAAGCGCGGCAGGGGAAGGCGAAGGGGTAGGGATGAGTCGGTAGGCAGGGAAAGGATGGTCGGATGAAAATTCAAGGGATTGCGATTGTATTGATGTGGTGGGTATTAGGCGGACACGTCATTTTCGATGCTCATGCCGCTGAGTATGAGCTGGCGATGAGTGCGGAAAAAGAAGTCTGCCAAGTGATGCTCCAGTTTTCGAACCAGGGGTTGCTTGGGACGATGCAGTTGGAACAGCCTCAAGGTTTTGAAGCTCCGGGGTTCAATTTTGTGCAGTGGGAATCGATTCGACTTGCGGATTCGTTTCGAGGTCACAATGGAGCGGTCGAAGGGGCGCTCTTTGATATCAACAATGATGGGCAACTGGATTGGGTTGTCAGGATTCAGTGGGCCATCGGGGGGCTGTATAGCCACGAGCTTGGGATCTACGAGCGACGGCAGGTATCACCGTTTCAAGACGTGGGGTTTGATAATAGAGATCTAGCCAAAGCCGATGCCCGCCTAACACTCATGGGGCGGCAATATTTCCTGACGAAAATTCCGCAGCGAAAAGCCAAGGATGGCAGGAGCTTCTATTACGAAATCACTCCAGCGTACCTCATGCCATTCCAATTCAAGAACAGTACGTACATTCTCATGGCCAATCCGTTTGTGCTCCCAGAATTTGTGGCGGATGGAAGAAGATTTGCTGTGGTGGCCAAGTATTTATCAACGTTTCAGTTGTTGGACATTTGCTATATCGAAGAAGCCCGGACCAAAGCGAACGCTCGATGATGCCATTGGGAAGGTCTAAGGAGGAAGTATGCCACTGACCAATCTAAATCTGCTTGATCCGGCTACTGGATATCTCAATGAGCGGAACAATCTTTTGAAAAGGTGGGAGAACGATCCGCTGTTCCGAAACAGCCAAACTAACACCGTCACGCAACAGGATTTGAGGACACATACAGACTCTAGAGGCTTTATTGCCATCGGGTATGGACTGGACCTGCTGCATAACAGCGTGCAAGAAATCGCGGGGTACTTCATTGCCGCCAACATCCAGCTCCCTGGCCATACTGGTATTGGCTTGTCACAGGCTGACCTTGATTTGATCACAGCGTACCAGGCTGATCCATTCAATAACGCACAAGCGTTGCTGAACGGGTTCCCCGCCTTGCCGAGCGAGGCAGATGCAACGGCACTGTTAAACTTTCGTGCGGCTGCTGCCGAAAATCAACTCGACCAGATTCTTGGCTTTCATATGGGAGAGTCTCGGGAAAGAGCTGCCCTCGCCTCACTTGCCTATAACAACGCCTCAGCTCTGCTAGGCCCCAAACTGCGTGCAGCCATACAAGCCGATGACCGCGCCGAAGCCTGGTATCAGATTCGATATGTGTCCAACGGCGGCGCGAGCCAGTCACCTGGCATCGCCAACCGCCGCATTGTGGAATCGAATCGCTTCAGCCTCTACAACAACTCAGGCCTGGGGGTGGGGGAGGCAGAAGCCAAACTTGTGCTGCGGATGTACACGACCCATGCGGAGTTGATTCGGGCGTATGAGAGCCGTTTCTTGACCCAGTTTGCAGGCGGGCCCAATACCATTCAGTTCCAACTCATCGGCGCGAAAACGACGCTGATTCCCCTCTATGCCCACGGCTACACGATTGATGGTGAGGTGCTGGTGGGGCAGGAGATCGGCGAGACCTTCCACATGGATGACATCCCATTTGATCTGAGCCGAAACGATCTCCTGTTCGGCGAAGGAGGCCATGATTCTCTCTACGGACATGGCGGGGACGACGTGCTGTATGGCGGGGATGGGCGGGATATCCTGGTGGGCGGGAGTGGGAATGATCGGCTCGAAGGCGGGGCGGGGTTCGATACGTATCGGTGGTATACGGGGGACGGGCATGACGTGATAGAGGATTCCGATGCCGACGGGGTGATCTATGTCAATGGCCGGATGCTGGTCGGCGGGGTAAAGAAGGAGGGGCATACCTATTGGGAAAACGAAGATGGCAGGATCAAGTATGAGATGTCGGGGGCGGATTTGGTTGTCAAGCTGGACAACGACGTGATCATGACGGTCAACGAGAATTTCCAGAGTGGGCAGTTTTGGATTCGGCTGATCGATATGGCGGAAGAAAGGATGGCAGCATGAAATACTGGATCGTAGGAATTTGGTTCTTGGTGCTGAGTGCGGCTGGTGTCGCGGTAGGTGCTGAACCGGCCTCAACAGCTCAGATCAAGGAGCAACTCGTTAAGCTGCTGGCAAACATCACGATGACGCTCAATCATGCGGTGGATGAGCCGTTCTGCCGGCAGTTCTTTGAAGACTTTAGGAAGCAAGACAAGAAGGTGGAACATGTGCAACCCATCATGCAAGTTGACCGCTTTGACGATCCCGCGTTGACAGCAGTCGTCGGCAAGTGTCCGACCGTGAAGTGGATTGGGGCAGATGCCGAGGAGCCGGGCAATCCGCTCAACAGCATGACGTATGATCGGGGTCGCAGTGAGATAGGGACCGCCCATTTCCGCCTGTACAAAGTGGACATCAATAATAACCGGAAGGATGGTGCGGAACATGTCTTTTACATGGACGGGTATGTTCCTGAGCCCTTGCCAGGCGAAAACCTGATAGAAGTTGAGGAACTCGACAAGACTCGTGGGCACTATGTCGTCGTTGACTTTGAACACTGTCTCAGTTTGGGCGGAGTCGAGGTCGGTCGGGTGGGGATGCAGGTGAGGCCTGTCTACCATGGAATTATCCGATACCAGGGGCGGTCCTACATTTACGACCTGAATGCATCCGGGGGATACAAGTTGTATCTCAATGAGCTGACAACGCGTCAGGAGACATTTAAAACCATCTGCCGCTATTGGCAGTAAAGGATTTGTCCATGTCTACGCTCAACTTTCCCCATATCATTGCTGGTGATTTCAATGCTGCAGTCTATTCATTTCTGAAGCAACGCGAAGCATTCGTGCCGCGGATCTATTTGGACGGAAAGAACATCCCAACATTGGGTGTGGGTTATGCGTTGGCGACTCGGAATAATCAGACAGGGCTGTATGTCTTGAGGTCTGATACCGAATTGTCGGCCAAGTTTGGGGCGATGGGTATATCGCTCACCGATGATCCGCAGCGGACCGATGATGACATGGATATTCTTCGTGCTGCCGTAGATAGATTGAATGGCATCTCGGTCGCATCAAATATTCCTACCATTGCGCATTGGAACTCCCAGAATCCCGATCCGACCAACACCCCGTTTGGTTTCGGCTCAATCACAGAGCCACAATTTCAGCCTCTATTCAATATGCTCGTCGATGATGCCACAGCGGCGCTGATCGCGAAAATTGGTCAGCCGACGTTCAGCGCGCTGGCCGGTTCCAATGAGATGGTCGCGCTGCTGTCACTGACCTTTAACTCTCCCAGCCTCATCGGGCCGAAGCTGGTGACGGCGTTACAAGCCGGCGTGCGTGCCGAGGCCTGGTACGAGATCCGCTATCAATCCAATCGTGAACAGATGACAGCGCCGAATCTAGCCCAAGGTATCGCTAATCGCCGCTATGCCGAATCGGATCTCTTTAACCTCTATGAGAACACACAAACGACAGAGCCTGAGGCGCGTTCGATCTTTCGCATGTATACGGTGCATCGGGACACGATCAGCCGCTACGAGTCAACCTTTTCTTCGTCGGCTGCCACGAGTCGCACTTTCCAACTGGAAAGCTTCGTGGCCCGTAATCTCCTCCTCACCACCTACGCCCAATTCGTCGAGGCGCCGGCTATCACCGGCGAGGTGTTGGTCGGGAGCAACCTCGGCAATCATCAGGAAAGTTTCCCTGGCAGTGATCTGATCCTCGGCGATTCGACGGCATACAACAATCTGCATGGCCAAGGCGGTAGCGACATTCTCTACGGCAACATTGGCAATGATGATCTGTATGGGGATGCCGGTGACGATGTGTTGTTTGGAGAGAGCGGTAATGATGGGTTGAACGGTGGGGC
>JALHMU010000060.1 GCA_022843885.1 Candidatus Peribacteraceae bacterium
CGTGCATGTCCGAGTGTTGCACCGTTTGAAACCTGGACAGCCGTTCCATCAGGACCACGATGCGCGAGCACCGAAACCATGCGTTCCATTTTGGCTTGGTCCTCGCCGATGAATCCTGCGATTCCGCACATATTCAGAGTATACTCTATACGTACAGAATCTTGCGTTCTATATGCAGCCATATGGCATTCATACCGTCGGGGATGTTCCACTTCTTACAGATCTTTTGTCGGAACTGGGGATTGCATATGCGAATCAGCCAGTACTTCCCGTCTGGGTGACGCAAACATTGAACAAGGACGTCATGACGCATGTGCAGCAGGGCGGTGTTGTTGTTGCGGTTCTTCCTCGGATCGCACCTACGCATCATACCGAGTACAGCGTGTATCACGGATCGCACGTACCGTTTCCATATGACATAGAGCGCATCGGCACAGGATTGATTCTGAAAATTTCTCAAGAGTCTCTTTCTTACCGCGCTGATCATCAACGAAATTGGCATAAAGTAGGTCTGCAGGATCGTGCGTATGCGCTTGTACCTGCCACAAGTGTGGCGAAAGATCGCATTCTGCAATTTTTTGCAGATATGCTGCGTATCGCCTTTGCGCATCTTAATCTCCCTCTCGTTCATCTTTGGTTTTTCCCCCATAAAGCTCGCACGCATTTTACGATCCGCGTCGATGCAGACTGGTATGACGAACAGGAGTGGGTAAGTACTCGTCAATTTCTCGCGCCACTTGGATCACATGCGAGTTGGTTTCTCACATGTCGCGACGTTGCGAGGCAACCTGATGTTTTGAAGCCATTGATCGCGACAGGTGTCGAGATCGGATCGCATAGCTATTATCATTACACCTTCAAAGACGTAGCCAATAATGCGACCAACATACAGATGGCCGATCACGTTTTGCGTACTCACGGAATCGATGTGCAATCTTTCGTGTCGCCATCTGCCAAGTGGAATCCCGCTTTGCAGCAGACCATCGAACAGCAGACGTATCTCTATAGCTCGGAATTCAACTATGCGCATGATGCGTATCCTCTAACCCCATCTCTTCCTCGCGGTACATCGGCCAGTCTGCAGGTTCCGGTGCACCCGGTCTGCCCGATTAATTTTTCCAAATTTCCGAATCAATCTTCGGAAGGTATCCATGCGTATTACCGAGTTGTGGCGCGCTCGCTCTACGATCGGGGGTTGCCACTCCACTTGTACGGTCATCCTTCCGATCTACCACTTTTGGAGGGCAGTGGATTACTGGAAGATATCCTTTCCTGGCCGCATCTCTCTGTGAGTACGCTGCGGGAGTACGCATCATGGTGGAAGATGCGCTTGAAACCGCTCACCCTCAGCTACGAGCGATCAGCCGATGCGACGGTACGATTTGCAACTGAAGGATCACTCGATTCTTCTCATTCATTTGCGCTCAGCACGAAGCCGTATGAGGTGATCCTCAAAGATGGTTCTTCTTTTGAATGGTCTCCTGCGTCAGCACCCACGTACACGCTTACTGCGAACTTTCCGAGTTCGTTTGTCTTTGAGCCGATTCATCGTTCCTTGAATCTACGCTCCAAGATTGGCGAATGGCTAGATTTTGAATATATCGTTCCTGCAGCGGACTATAAGGCTACGACACTGAAAACAGGTGTGAATAAAATCCTCAAAAAAATACATCGAATCGGGGTATGATATGGTTATGCGTGTCGTTGTTTTCACTCGTCTGCATCCGTTTACCAGTCATTTTTTGAGCCATCTTCTGGCTCGCGGTGTTTCTCTGGAACATGTCGTTTTTGAAGGGCAAGACCAACGAGGAATCAGATCAACCATGATGCGATTTCTAGAATTCATTTTCCTCGGATGCGAACATTTCCTTTTTGCACGACGACATCCGCATACGGAACATACACTGATCCAGCGCTACGGTGATGCTTTGAAGCTTCTTACAGCACGTGGTATTGGATATAGTTTTGTCGCCGATCACAACGGGGCGGAGTGTCAGCAGATTCTCGAGACATCAAAACCTGATCTGATCGTGTTGTATGGCACGCGTATCATTCAAGAACATATTCTTCGACTTGCCGGAAAAGGAACGCTGAATATTCATTCTGCAATGCTGCCAAAATTTCGCGGTGCTAAGACAGAGTTTTGGATTTTACTCCACGATGACCCTAGCGCATTCGGCGTGACGATTCATTGGGTGGAACCAACATTGGATACCGGCCCGATCGTTCTGCAGGAACAGATTCCGATTGTGCAAGCTGATACGCCAAAGACATTACGCATGAAAGCACAAATGCTTGCTCCTGTGCTGCTTGCAGAGGCAATTCGCAGACTTACGCAGGGAGAAGAATTACGTGTGGATCAAGGTTCATCTCCTACTCCGACATTTAAAAAACCAAAGCAGGAAGATCTGGATGCTTTCCGAAAGAAATATCCTGGTGCATCTATCTTTTAAACGATTTTTTTACACCACATAGCCGTTCCAGAGTAACCCACGTAAATAAGTCGGAAAATTCCACGTGCGAACAATGCCCCGATGAGGCCGTACGTTGGCACAAGCAAAAACAAGGATCCAACAAAGAACGCAGCTGCAGTCCAGTTCGCCCATTGTAATTCGCGAACCATGCCGCGCGCTTCTAAGTATTGTGGGAAGAGCGTCGCTGGTGTTGTGATCAATGTGGCTGCGGCAATGTTTGTAAGAATCACAATGTTACTGCTCGCATAGAGTGGGAACAGAATCGGAATGATCCAAGGTGAGATCAACATATACGCAAGAATTCCTATACCTGTGAACAGTGTTCCAATACCGACTGCGCGTGTGATCTTTTGACGACGTTCAATGCTGTCCGTGCCGTGGGCTTGCCGTGAGAAACTCACTGGGAAAAGTTCTTTGGCCCAGACCTTGAGTTGTTCGGGAATCATCAATGCAACCGAGAACAATGCGAGTTGATTCAATCCGAACAGGGCCGAGATCATCAATTTGTCCACGTACCAAGAGAGCGTCACAGGGATCGTGACGATACTCAATTGCGCACCGTAGCGCAGAAGTTTCCACGAATGATCTTTCGATGGATAGTCTTTCATCATCGTGCGGAGTCGAATCATATACACGATGCTTGGAATGCCGAGCATCAATGCAAGCAGTACCGAGGATGATGGCTTGAAGTACAGCATCGCGCAGACTGAGACAATCAATGCTGCGCCGATATCAAGAGATGTGCGTAGCGATGTGGCAAATTTTCCTGTTCCGATAATGATGCCGCCAAAGAAGTACGGACCGACAATCGATGGGACGTACAAAATTGCAGCAATCACAAACAATGGCCATAAGTCTTCCCGACCCCAGCGTGATAAGAACGGAATGATGCCTAACAGTGCGATCGCACCAAGCGAACTTAGGATCGTATGAATTTTCATCGTATAACGCAGTGGCACCGCTTCTTTCTTTGCAATAGAACGAGCAATGCTCGTCGGCAGTCCGGTCATTGTGAAGACACCGAGAGTACCGATGATGCTTTGCACGAATTGGTATTCACCGTACATGACCGGTGGCATGAGGCGTGTGACGAGATATCCGGTGACTATGCCGCGAAGTACTGAAATGCCATGACCGATAGTGACGATCAGCGAATTCTTCGCAAAATAATGCGCATCGATACCAAATTTCTTTCCGATGACAGACAGCAGTGCTGAAGCCTTTTTTTGCGATATTTCCAACATGAAGCCGCAGTGTACTCCCTTCTTAGAGGGAAGTCAGGACCCCTTCTGCCACACGACGCGCATTCGCCATGATAGTTAGAGTATGTGGTAGAGCGGGCAAACAGCGGAACATGGATGCATCGGCGACAAAAATATTTTTCGCTTGATGGAGTTTGCCATTTTGATCGACGGAAAGAGGAAGCGTTGGATGTTCTTCCATCGGAACTGTGCCTGCGTAGTGTGAACTTGAGGCTTCTGGCAAATCGGTGGTGCGGACAGGAACGACACCTAATTTTCGGAAGCCCTTATGCAAACGTCGCAGTGTATTCTTTCGTGCAGCTCGTTCTTCAGGAGTAACGTCCATCGAAATACGCACGCCATGTTGCGTCAGGGTCAGTGTGTTCTGAGTTTCGCGGAATGCTGGGAAGCGGATATCGGCAATGACGAGCATCGGTGACAAAAGACGCGCGATCTTCAGGCCAAATGGAATAGGGAAGGGCAGTGATGAAAGCAAACGGAACAATTGTAAGGAGCGATAGGAATACAATTGTGCGCAGCCCGCGGAGAGTCCATTTCGTTTTTCCGTATCGAGCAGAAGTAATTGGCAGAGGCTGAATCGGTCGGTGTCACCAGGATTCCCGAGCATTGCAGGATGCAGCAACGCGGTGAATGCATGCGGTTTCCCGACGAAGGGAACGGGCGTATCAAAAAGATCAAAGCTTTGTAGCAGGATGCGGGCCGTATTCACGGTACCGGCAGCGCAGAATACTTTTTGTGCCTGATGCGTCATCTCATCCGACGATTGATCAATGCTTCTGCTGTGTATGACTGTGCCAGATTCACTGTCCGTGATCTTTGTCACAATTCTTCCGGGCATGTACGTAAAATTTTTCTGCTGTAGCAATTCTTCGAGTGTGTACTTCGGACGATAGACGCTGCGTTCGGGATCGGACCAATAATCCATATCACGATATGGTTGTTTGCGACGTGTGCTTTTGTCTTCGGTGAGCACCGCCGCATGTGGTTCCGTGAGTTCTAATTTTCTGTTTGAAAACCATCTTCCGGCA
>JALHMU010000061.1 GCA_022843885.1 Candidatus Peribacteraceae bacterium
AAGCGGGTCTACCCGCACCCTTTTCCTCCTGCTAGGGCAAGAGGGTCTATTTACGCATGTACGTGTTGGCTGGGGAGGAGGGATTCGAACCCCCGAATGCCTGCTCCAGAGGCAGGTGCCTTACCACTTGGCGACTCCCCAACGGCCGATGCAGCATACACAACTCATTCGTCTATTTCTACAGCGAAACACCCCTTGAATAGGGTGAAAAAACGATGATATTTCGATATAAACTGAGTATAAGTCAACGTACAAAATAGATCTTTGTCAAATGCCGGGAAGCTCAGCCAGATGCCATAAACACCATTGAGTTCGATCTCAGTTTCTGGTACAATATTTAGATTCATTCGAAAAAAACTCACACACAAAAAATGTCACTCCACACACTCATGTTCGGATGGGAATATCCTCCAGCTCACGAAGGGGGACTTGGAGTTGCATGTCAGGGTATCGTTCGTGGACTGTTGCATCATGGAGCGCAAGTCACGTTGGTTCTTCCGCATGACGAAGGTGTGGAAGATGGTGTGAACGTTGTCTTCCCAACAGAAGAACAGCGTCAGATTTCCGTACGAAAGATCGAAAGTAACATCCAGCCATACGACTCGTTCCAGTCTTTCACACAGCGCAACGTCGATGTAACGAAAGTCAGCAAAGGTTTAAACGAATTGTACGGTCGCGACCTCGGTGAGGAGGTCGAGCGCTTCACATCGATGGCAGTCGATCTCACGAAAGATACGAACCCGGATGTAATCCACACGCACGACTGGATGACCATCGATGCCGGTCGTAGAGCTGCCAAGTATCACCGTAAGCCGTTCGTTGCTCATGTGCACGCCACAGAGCTCGATCGTACGGAATTCAATCCACATCCATGGATCTTCGAACGTGAACTCGCTGGTCTTCGCGCTGCGGACCACGTGCTCGCCGTGAGCGGATACACGAAGAACTTGCTTCAGAAAGAGTACGGCATTCCAGCAGATAAGATCACGATCCTCCACAATGGCACATTTGATCGTCAGTCCTTCCCGACGTTCGACATGCCACATCAGAAGCATCCACTCGTGTTGTTCCTCGGCCGTCTCACGGTCCAGAAAGGCGGCGTGTATTTCTTGAAAGCTGCCGAAGAAATTTCACGCATTCGTCCGGACGTTCGTTTCGTCGTTGCAGGTGAAGGCTACTTGCTCCCAGAACTCGTCGAGCGCGCCATCAACATGGGACTCGCCAATCGCATGATGTTTGCTGGCAAAGTCACATCGAAAGAAGCTAAACAGCTCTACAGCCAAGCCAGTTGTTTCGTGATGCCATCTGTCTCAGAGCCATTCGGCCTCGTTGCACTAGAAGCTATTACACACGGCGCTCCAGTCATTATGAGCCGCCAATCCGGTGCCGCCGAAGTTGTCCACAATGCGATGACGGTCGACTTCTGGGACACCTCCAAAATGGCTGACTGCATTCTTACCGTTCTGCGCGAAGAGCCCTTACGGAAGCAGATGCGCAGCGAAACTCCACGCATTCTGAGCACCCTGACCTGGAACAATCAGGCCAGCAAGATTCTCGATGTCTACAAAGGTCTTCAGTTCTATTTCTTCACGTTTTTTATGCCACACTCTCAGCCAAAAATTTGTTTCTACTTCCAAGTTCATCAGCCGTACCGATTGAACGATCTCCGTATTACGGATGTCGGAGCAATGAACGGTGAAGGATACTTCGATGACGTAAAGAACCGTGAAATATTCCGCAAGGTTGCCGAAAAGTGTTACCTCCCAGCCAATAAGCTGATGCTTGAGCTCGTGAAGAGTCATCCAAATTTCTACATCTCCTATTCGCTCTCTGGTGTCTTCTTGGATCAATGCAAAGAGTACGGACCAGATGTGCTTGAGTCCTTTAAAGCCCTCGCTGATACAGGAAAAGTCGAATTTCTTGGTGAAACGTATTACCACTCACTCTCATACCTTTCTTCGCTCGAAGAGTTCTGTTTGCAGGTGAAGAAACATTCGGAAACGATTGAAGAACTCTTCGGTCGTCGCCCGAAGATCTTCCGCAATACTGAGCTTATTTATTGCAACGAACTCGCACACGTTGTGCGTCTCCTTGGATTCAAAGGCATCCTCGCTGAAGGTGCAGATCACGTGCTGCTGGGTAAAAGTCCAAACCAGCCGTTCTGCCCACCAGCGTTCCGCTTGAGCCGAACGCAGGAAGCAATCATCCGCAAACACCGCGTGCATGAAACGCCAGAACAAAAAATTCGCATTCTTCTCAAGAACTATCGTCTCTCCGATGACGTGGCATTCCGCTTCTCGGACCGCAACTGGATGGGCTATCCGCTCCATGCTGATACATTCACAAACTGGCTCATGTCCTCGGGTGGTCACAGCGTGAACCTCTTCATGGACTACGAAACATTCGGTGAACATCAATGGGCTGACACCGGAATTTTCTCATTCCTTAGGGCTCTCCCTGCAGAATGGGAAGCACGTGGTATCAAGGCACAGACGCCATCACTCGTGCTCTCAGATTGGGGCAAGAAGCCATGCGAAACACTCGACTGTCACAACTTCATGTCATGGGCCGATATGGAGCGCGATCTCTCCGCCTGGCGCGGCAACCATCTCCAGGAAGCATTGTTCAGTCGTATCTACGATCTCGAACGCAAAGTGAAAGCCACGGAGAACGCTGAGCTTCTCGAAACATGGCGCAAACTTCAAACATCCGATCACTTCTATTACCTCTGCACTAAATATTGGTCTGACGGTGATGTGCATAAATATTTTAGTCCGTACGAATCACCGTATGAAGCGTATCGTCGTTTGAGTCACGCACTTGAAGATCTTTCGCGAATAGTCGACGAAATACTGGTAAAAAAAGCTGCACATAACACACTGTCATCTCCACAGTAATTCATGCCACGCTCACTCGTCATCGGCAACGGCTCCATGCTCGCGACGTTCGATGAGAACATGCAGATGCGTGACTTCTACTATCCGTATGTCGGACTCGAAGATCACACGATGTACGGCAACGTGCACAAAGTTGGGTTTTTCGTTGAAGGGAAGGGCTTTTCCTGGCTTGATGACGGCTCCTGGAAGATTGAACCACGATATCTTGCAGATTCTTTGGTAGGAAATTCGAGAATGACAAATGAACGTTTGCAGATCGAAATTATTGCCGAAGATTTCATCGATCCGCTGAAGACACTCTTGATGCGTTCATTCAAAATGAAATCGCTCGATGGCAAAGAACACCGTGTGCAATGTTTCTTCCATCACGATTTCCACATTTATGGTGATAAGCAAAAAGACACAGCATTTTATGAGCCGCACACCAAGAGCGTCATTCACTATCAGCTCAGCCGGTACTTCCTGATCGGCGGTACGACGAGTGATCCGGTGACATGTGTTCCCAGTGAACCACTCTCTGAGTTCCATCCGATGTATTCCAATGAAGAGCACATCGATCATTGCGGACTGATCTCCTTCTCCATCGGAAAGAGCAATTACAAAGGACTAGAAGGCACATGGCGTGATGCCGAAGATGGCGTCCTGAGCCGCAGTCCTATCGATCAAGGCTCCGTCGACTCGACCGTGGAAATCGACTGTCTCGTCCATGCTGACCGCGAAACAACCGTAAACTTGTGGGTCTGTGTCGGACAGAACATCGACGAAGTTCACGATCTCCAGCATTACATTTTGGAAGAAACGCCGGAGCAAGTGAAGCAATCGACCATCAACTACTGGCATGGGTGGGTGCATGCGCACGATCAAATCGATGGTGAGCTGCCGCAGAAGCTCAAAGATTTGTATTACCGCAGCCTTCTGATTGTTCGCAGTCAGATCGATAACCACGGTGGCATCTTGGCGGCGAATGACAATGACATCATGAAGTTCAATCGCGATTCCTACACGTACGTGTGGCCGCGTGACGGTGCATTCGTCTCGATGGCTCTCATCAGGGCTGGACAGAACGAAGCTGCTCGTCGTTTCTTCGAATTCTGTGCACGCGTGCAGACCAAAGAAGGCTACTTGTTGCATAAATACAACCCTGACGGTTCGTTCGGATCATCCTGGCATCCTTGGTTCAATGGCGGAACTATGCAGCTGCCGATCCAAGCTGATGAAACGGCGTTACCGATCACAGCGTTGTGGCAGTACTTCCTGCGCTTCCAAGACTTCGAATTCTTGCATGAGCTGTATCAAAGCTTCGTGAAAGGAGCTGCAGATTTCTTGATGACGTACGTCGACAGTCAAACCGGATTGCCGCTTCCAAGTTACGATCTCTGGGAAGAACGCCGTGGTGTGTTCAGTTTTACGACTGCTGCAACCATCGCTGGACTCCGTGATGCTGCAAATATTTCCCACGCACTCGGTCATTTCCGTCATGCCGCAAAGTATCAAGATGCCGCAGACAGTATGAAGCAGGCGTTCTTGAAAAACTTATACGAT
>JALHMU010000062.1 GCA_022843885.1 Candidatus Peribacteraceae bacterium
CGATGCTCACCATGCTCGGTATCATCATCGGTGTCGGATCCGTCGTGCTCATGACGTCCATCGGCGCATCTGTCGAAGGACTGATTCTCGGGCAAGTCAGCAGTCTTGGAGCGAAAAGCATGATCATTGTTCCAGGAAGTGACGACGGCGCAGCACAGGCAAAAGGATTCGATAACTTGAAAATGGATGACGTCGAAGCGATGCGTGGATTAACCACTGTTTCAGATGTCGCACCTGTTATCTTCGCGAATGATACCGTGTCCTACGGACGCGAAGAATCAAAGCCGATGACGATGGGTGTGACGCCGGAATTCTTCCGCAATCAGAGCATTGATATTGGAGTGGGACGATTGCTCGATGCCAATGATGACGAAGGCGCAAAATTTATCGCAAACATCGGACCCGATACCGCCGAAGATCTCTTCGGTGATGTGGATCCCATCGGCAAACGCATCAAAATTCTTGATCGCACATTCACGGTCGTGGGTGTCATGGAACCCCTCGGAACGCAGTTCTTCCAGAATGCCGATGATCGCGTCTACATTCCTTTCTCCGTTGCCCGACAGATCACGGGACAGTCCTACATCAACTATGCCACGATGACGGCGACCGACGACCTTGATATCGCAAATGAAGATGTGACGACCTTGATTCGTCAGCGTCATCGCATTCGCAATCCGGACAATGATCCGACGAAAGATGACTTCGTTGTCCGAACAGCCGCTCAGGCGAACGATATTCTCGGAAGCGTCAGCTTGGGTCTCACATTGTTCTTGTCCGCCATCGCGAGCATCTCGCTCCTCGTCGGAGGTATCGGAATCATGAACATCATGCTCGTTGCAGTGTCTGAACGCACCCGCGAAATCGGTTTGCGCAAAGCAGTCGGCGCACGCAAACAGGATATTCTCCTGCAATTCTTGTTCGAAGCAGTACTCCTGACCGTCATTGGAGGATTGATCGGCGTCATTGCTAGCGTGTTCATTGCGTTTCTTCTCTCGCAAATTATTTCCGGCATCTTGTCGGGATATACGTTCGCATTATCGATTCCATCCGTTCTGCTCGCACTCTTTGTTGCCGCAGGAACAGGTCTAATCTTCGGTATTTACCCGGCTCGCCGGGCATCGAACCTCAGTCCGATCGAAGCATTGCGTTACGAGTAAGCAGAATTGCTGGTGTTTTTTTCGTGTTGGCCTTTTAATAGAGGCTCTCCATGGCGAAAAACTCTCAACAACTTGGCCAGCAGCTCGCAAAAATGCTCAAAGGCGGCGTCATTATGGACGTCGTCACGGCCGATCAGGCCAAGATAGCTCAGAAGGCAGGTGCATCAGCAGTGATGGCACTTGAACGTGTGCCGTCTGATATCCGTATGCAGGGTGGTGTGGCTCGTATGAGCGATCCAAAATTGATTAAGAGTATCCAAAAAGCAGCATCGATCCCCGTGATGGCCAAGGTTCGCATCGGTCACACATCGGAAGCTCGCATCCTGGAAGCACTCGGTGTCGATTTCATCGATGAAAGCGAAGTACTGACGCCGGCTGATCCGTTCGATCACGTCGACAAGCGCGACTTCACTGTTCCATTCGTATGCGGTGCGACGAACTTGGGTGAAGCGATGCGTCGCATTCATGAAGGAGCTGCAATGATCCGTACGAAAGGGGAAGCGGGAACTGGAAATGTGATCGAAGCAGTCCGACATCTTAAATTGATCAAAGGTGAGATTGCCGGTTTGAAAAACATGAAAGCGCCCGCACGCAAAGCATATGCCGAGTCAGAACGCGTGCCCGTTTCCATCGTGAACCAGATCGCAGAACTGGGACGTTTGCCGGTCGTGACGTTTGTCGCAGGTGGAATTGCCACTCCCGCTGATGCCGCATTGCTCATGAACCTCGGAGCCGAAGGTGTCTTCGTCGGTTCCGGTATCTTCAAATCCAAAGATCCAAAGCGTTTCGCCAAAGCAATTGTCGAAGCCACGATTCACTTCAAAGATCCACAGAAGCTCGCGGAGATTTCGGAAGGTCTCGGTGATGCAATGCCAGGCCTCGAAATGGCCAATTTGCCGGTACGTATGCAGGAACGAGGCTGGTAAATGTGCTAGAATTTTGACTCATGACAGTCGGTGTCCTCGCATTACAGGGCGACGTCGCGGAGCATCTTCTGATGCTTCAGAAGCTTCGTACAAAGGCAAAGGAAGTACGCACGATTGATGATCTTGCGCAGGTTGATCGACTGATCATCCCTGGTGGCGAAAGTACTGTCATTGGCATGTACTTAGAAGAGAGCGGATTGATGACGGCCATTCAGAAACGTGTGAAACGCGGCAATTTCCCGATCTTTGGCACGTGTGCCGGGATCATTGTTCTTGCGAAGAAGATCCGCGGGAAGCATATTCCACCATCATTGAAACTGCTCGATATCACGGTGGAACGAAATGCCTACGGAACCCAGATCGATAGCTTCGATGTACCTGTGAAAAGTGCCGTTCTTGGGAAGAAAGCATTTCTCACCTCGTTCATTCGCGCTCCCAAGATTACAAAAGCTGCTCGTCGCGTGACTGTTCTTGCAACACACGATGGCAAACCTGCTCTTGTCCAACAAGGCAACATTCTTGGCGCTACCTTTCATACTGAAGTGTATGACGACACTCGTCTGCACGCATATTTCCTCTCTCTTTCATGAAACATCTTCGTGTCTCTGTTCTGCTTTTTTCCAGTGTCGTTGCGTTATCGTTCGCATCGGCCCAAGCGCCTGAAACGCATGAAGAATCAGTCGAAGCACGTGTGACGGAAGTTCTTCCTGCAACGTGCGGTTCTGACAATCATGCATGTTTCTTACTGAAATTGATTGGAACATCCACCACTGTAGACGGTCGAAACTTTGATTCCGTGTTTGATCCGCAAAGTTTCCTTGGAGCAGACGATTGGACATTCAAAACAGGGGATCGTGTCATCGTGCAGAAGCAAACGATCGATGGTGAAGAGCGTTTTTATGTATCGGATATTGTTCGACGTCCCATCTTGCTCTGGTTATTCTTTTTGTTCTTCATCGTTGTCGTTGGCTTCGGAGGATTGTCTGCATTGAAGTCTTTCCTCGGTATGGCGGTCAGTTTTGTCATCCTCTTTGCATTCATTCTTCCGGCAATTCTCTCGGGTACATCACCGGTCATTGCGAGTACGGTCGGCGCCCTGGCCATCATGACTGTGACACTCGTGCTGTCGCATGGTTTACACCCCAAGACGTTTGCCGCTCTTGCAGGAACAGGCATTAGCTTGCTTTGCACGGCACTTCTAGCCATTCTTTTCTCCAGCTGGTCCCGATTGTTTGGACTGGCAGATGAGAACGTCACGTTCCTCCTTGGCACATATCCAGACATGGATAGTCGTGGATTACTCCTCGCGGGAATCATCATCGGTGCACTTGGTGTCTTGGATGACCTGACGATCTCGCAAGCGTCGGCAGTCTTCGAATTACGACGCGCAAATCACTCCTTATCTCCGCGAGAATTATACAAACGTGCCATCAATATCGGTCGCGATCATATTTCGGCCGCAGTGAACACACTCATTCTCGCATATGCGGGTGCATCGTTGCCGCTTTTACTTCTTCTCACAAGTAGTCCGATCGAACCATGGTGGATCCTCATCAATCGTGAAGTGATTGCGACAGAAATTATCCGAACATTGGTCGGAAGCATCGGATTACTCATTGCTGTGCCTTCGACAACGGCACTCGCGAGTCTCTTGGTTCATCGCTTACCAAAGCGCTATTTGGAAGATGAGCATGGGCACGCACATTCTCACTAATGAAATAGTGTTGCATTAGGTTCCTTGTTGCATTACTCTGTGATGCCTCAACGATTTTTCACCCTATGAAAACTGCTGACACTCACTCATTGCTCAAGAAAAAAGGGTTCCGTGATACGCAACCGCGTCGCACCGTGCTCGATGCCCTGGAAAAAATTGGTCATCCCAGATCGGAAGAGCACACG
>JALHMU010000063.1 GCA_022843885.1 Candidatus Peribacteraceae bacterium
CAAGAGGCTCGCCGAACACATCTTCAAACGACAGCCCTTTGCCTTTGCGCTTGTAAAACGCCCGGCTCTCGGCAATCTGACTCATGAGCGCCGGATCGCTGAGGACATCCAGGGTCTCTTTGAGACGAGTGTACTCATCGACATTGATCAGAACGGCAGCCGGACGGCCGTTCTTCGTCACGACCACTTCCTCCTCGCGCTCTTGCACGCCCGCCACAAGTTCAGGCAGACGGGTCTTCACTTCCGACAGCGACAATGTTTTGGCCATACTCGACCTCGCTCTCAATGATGACCACAATTCTGGTCATCAGCATACAGGGCAGATGGAACGGCGTCAATCGATAGGGCAGTGGATGCGGCGCGACGCGAAATGGAGAGAAGGCGGGGAAAGCCTCGTGGCTATGCTGGATCGCAAGATACGACCCCGATCAGCGCCCCCTAGCATCGCCTAAGGCCGGCGATAATCTGCCGCTCAACAGCAAGCGACGAGTCTCAGCTGACCGGTCGAGCTGGTTGCCTTGTTATGTTGCCACTGACTATCCACCTGATGATTATCTGCTTGAGATTCTTAGCCGACTACCTAGGATGTCTTCCCTCTGGTGCGCGAAGGTTGTGGCGACTGAATGTGTTCTGGCCAGTACCGCACGCTCTGAAGGTATTCGGTGGACTCTGCGTGCTCTGCAAATTCCAGCAGGTTTCCCAGCTTCTTCAAAAGTACGGCACGCACGTCAGCAGGTGAAGCGAAGAAGAACTCTTTTCGATCATTGGCCCAGTTCACACGACGCGCCGAGAAGTGTTCATGAAGCTCCTTCTCCAGACTTACAGCGTCCTCCGAAAAGAAAATTGCATGCACGTCGAAACGGAATGGGACCGACGCGTCTCCAAGTTCGTAAATGCGATCGAGCGGTTCGAGCCGACGGGTTAGCCCAATCTTTACAACGTGATCACCAAACGCACCTTGGTTCGAGATGACATAGACATAGCCCGCCCGAATGTTAGCGGCGCGGTAATCGTTCTGAGCAATTGCACTGTCCACGTCCGCAAGTTTGCGCTCGAGTTCAGGGTCGCTCGAACCACCCGCCCGGACCTTCTCGATCACCGTCAGGATGTGACTTCGCTCCTTCTCAAGACGTTCTCGAGTGGCAGCGAGTTCTAGCTCGACCTTGCGCTCCTCGCGTAACCGTTCCCGCTCAGCACGCGCCGATTCTCGCTCTTCCTCTTTCTTCATCAAACAATCGGCTGTGAGCTCAATTTCTTCGATGCGTAGGGCATGGAACTGGTCTGCAATATGCATCTCCATCATCTTGCCAAGCTTGACGATAGCCGTTCTGGCCGCGTCAAGCCGCTTGATGGCAGTCACGGTGTTTCCTGCACGAAGCGACCGCACCACGTTCTCGGCTTCAGCGTTGTAGGCACGGAGCATCAGCCTCGCCAAGTCGTTCGTCATTGCACGGCCCTTTGCCAACGAACCATCGAAAGTGAACATGTTTGACTTTTCGATCGCGGCCCCCATCTTAATCGTCTCAGCGATCCGAGCCGCTATGTCATCGAGTCGCTCTCGATAGGCAAGCGCGTTTTCAAGGGGGTGGTGATACCGATAGATCCCGGCGTCCTGAAGCACGCGTTCGTCGTCGAGGATGACGACGTTGCCTGGATCCATACCGAGGGACTCCAAACGTGTGCGCAAGGCGGTGTTCTCCGCCTCCAAGAACGCGATCCGCTGATCCATACTGATTGGAGATTGTGGATCAGATTCTCCCTGAGACTTCTCCGTAGCGGCAGAAGGATCTGAGCCGCTGCCGAATACACTATCTCCAATTGTGGCACTGTCTGGAATCCAAAGCTGCCAACCAGGTGGTGGGGCAGGCCAAGCAGGATCTGGTTTCCAGCCCTTGGGGGGCGTCCACCCTTTAGGTGGCTTAGGCCACCCGGGTGGCGGATTGAAGACTAACGCGCCGCGTGGCGTCACGACCGACGGACTCCGGAGCGCTCGGCGGCGACCAAGCTATACGGGTTCTTTGAAACAGCAGCGCCGAGCCGTCCCAGTGTAAGAGCAGGCACGACCGCTGACAATTCGAACGTAAGGAACAACTCGCGATCGGCGGCTGCAATCACAAACGGCATATAGGTCCGCTGGCCTGTCGCAGGATCAATTGTGTTGGTACCCACCTCAAGCGAAATCGTCTTGATGAGACCACGGCGGTCAGACTCGAACACCTCGTGGAAAGATCTGAGCGCTACCTGATGAATTGCGCCGACATATCGGTCGCGACACTCCTTTTGTGAGAGTGGCGTCGAAACAATCTCGTCAGTGGCCTTCGTGTACTTGTAGGACTTGATCGTGGGGGTCTCCGCTGGACCAGGTACCAGTACGCGAAGGCGAAGCTCGGCCATCGAGGGATCGAACTCGAACTCATGCGTGGCCTGGAAGTGATCAGGATACACTGAATTCGATAGAACGATAGAGACGTACTCCTGGATCGCGTCTGCAGTGCCGTACCCCAGATTCGTGACCAGTTCGTCAAGCTGCCTGTTACGGTCAGCAGCCTCAGATTCACGCATAGCGCACTCTTTGGCATAGCGGTTTCGCTCTGACCTGAGGGCGTCAAGGCGCCGCGCCTCATCTTGAACGTGCATATCTTTGGCCTTCTGGTTCTTCGCCATCAGGTCACGGCATGCTGCACGCCACTCCTCCAAAGCCTGCTCATGTGCCCGTTGCGCATTCTCTACGGCTTCGGCGTACTTCTTCTTGCCGAACAAGCTGGCTAGGCCTGAGGGTGGCGCCGGCAGCGCCAGGACTGGCTCGTTAGGCAAGAGCATCTGACTCGGCTGAGGAAGTGGCACTTCAAGATCGGGACGGTCAAATGGCGGGTGCGTCACTTCAACGCGGAGCGAACTGAGATCGACGTAGTCATCCACTCTAAGCGTAGAGACGAGGAGCGAGTCGATCTCCTCGTAGATTCGTTCGAGTTTCCCGTTTCGTTCAATAACTTCCGCTTCCCTAGCCGCCACATGCGCCTCGCGAGCCTCTTTCTCAAGACGCTTGCGTTCAGATACGGCCGCCTTAGCGAGTTGAGTCTGGAGGCGCTCCGACTCTTTCTTTGCCTGCTCGGCTTGCCGAATCGCCTCGTTATGACGCCGAACAGCTTCCCGTTCTGCCCGCTCGCGCTCTCGAGCGGCTACGCGAGATTGATGCTGGATTTCCGCAAAGAACCCCCGTCGTGCCATAACATAAATCCTTTCAGCTTTTGGCCGATAGTAGGTATCGAGTGACGAAGATCTCCTGGCGTTCGCTGTCACATAACAATGTTTAGACCGATCCGCATAGGAACCGGATCCCCCCATTTCTGTCCGTGTAATACGCTACTTTGGTTTGTGAACCATACGCCATGACCGGTGCCGTTTCAATGGGTTGCGCGGCGAAATCATGCACCGAGCACCAAACAAAACATGTTCGACCCGGAGCCTATTACAATGATCTTGGCGACGGGATAAATACCTCTCCCGCGTGCGGGGTGCGCGAGCACAGGAGATCATCAGCCTCCATCCCCTCTTTTCTAAACATCCTGTCAGATTAAATACTGAGCTGGGCCGTACCACTTCACGCAACGAGTTCTTTCAGAACTTCAGGATGGCGCTTGGCAACTTTGAAAAGAGTTTTTGCGGCCCCGGATGGTTCGCGACGGCCTTGCTCCCAGTCTTGAAGGGTGCGTACAGAAACTCCAAGCAGTGCTGCAAAGGCGGTTTGAGAAAGCCCGGACACCAACCGAGCGTGGGCGACTTCAGAAATTTCGGGACGCCGGACGCGAGCACG
>JALHMU010000064.1 GCA_022843885.1 Candidatus Peribacteraceae bacterium
AAGAAGGAGGTGAAGACTATCCAGGTGGCTGCACGGAATGGTCGCAATTGGACTCGTTCTATCTATCTGAAGACGCCACGGTTGTCTTTGGAAACATTGGAGTAGAACGCGCCTCGCCGATCCGTTGCGTCGACTAAAATCGGAGAAATCGCATCTACAAGCGCTAGAATCGATGCATATGGGAAAATAAAATAGCTCTGTGTGCAAGTGTGCTCTTTTTTTGGCTAAGGAAAGCCAAGTATATGGGGTCTCGTTTTTGCTGTTTTGAAAGTGATCTCGCCCGTTTACGGGAAGCAAGTCTTGTAGCCAAGAACCCTTTGGCCTATACTGATCAGATTTCTTTCCAAAAATCTCTATGGTCCAGAAAGACGAAATTCGTAAGGCAGTTGCCGAGTACAAAAAGAAAGGCAAGCCTAAGGAACATCTCGTAGAAGTAACGTTCTCGGAACTCACCGATGAACAGCTCGCCATCGTTACCTTCGGCATCCATAAGGATCTGAAGCGTTCCATGTCCAGCCAGGACGTTGCTGCCGCACTCTGGAACTTGAAACTTTTGAAAGACCAAGTCGAAGAAGCGGAACAGGAACTCGTGAGCGCCGTCCTTGAAGCAAACCCAAAGATGGTCATGCACCTTCCGACATTGAAGAAGAACGCAATGAAGCAGCGCATGCTCAAAGCAATGTCGAAAAAGAAACCTGTTGCTCAGAAAAAGGCCGCAAAGAAAACAGTGAAGCGCAAAAAGAAATAAACATCGCAAAATCGTTGCCGCAAAACGCATTCCGGATGATGATATCAAGTCCGGCGAGAGATGCGTTCTTTGCGTCTGGAAATGGTGGGAAGTGTACGCGCGTGCCGAGGAGCATTCGCAGATGACCAGCGTAAGAATCTCTTAAACCGGAAAAAGGTGATGAGGCTCAGTTCGAGCCATTCCCCCGTCGTCTTGAGCAATCAAATGACGGGGCCTTTTTGATAGCCCATGCCTTCATTGTTCCCGCCTCTGCGAAAGTCTGCAAATTCTGTACACTCAAGCGCATGTACGTCACTGTCGTTACATCGTCGCGCTCCAAAGGAATCGGCAACGGTTTAACGTATGAAACTGATGAAAAGGTTCTACCCGGCTGTCTTGTAAAAGTACCGCTCCGAAACCAAGTACTGGAAGGCATCGTCTTAGACATCAATGTTCCTCAGCCACAGGCAGATGTGAAACGTGTGCACTCGGTGCTATCAAAGGAACCAATCGTGCCTGATCACATGCTGAAGCTCGCGAAGTGGATGTCAGAATATTATCTGTGCTCGCAGCGCCAAGCCTTCCAAGTTCTCCTTCCTGCACCGCCCTGGCTGCATCTTTGCGAGGAAGTCACCACCGAAGTTGTACTGATCCAGGACATCGTACTCAAAGGGAAGAAGCAGCAGATAGTGGTTGAAACGCTCAAACGTGGGCCAGTCGAACGTCGGCAGCTCCTAGCGGAAACGGGCACGACCTCTGCCGTCTTAAAAACATTGTTCGAGAAAGGGATTATCGATTTTGTCGAAAAGAAAAAAGAAGTCGAACAAACCGAAACGGAATTAAAAGCATCACATGCGCATCTGAAAGAATTATTCCAAGGTGATAAGCCGACGCTTTTCTTCGATAAAAGTTTCATCGGACGTGAAGGTACGTACGCACAGATCGCAGAACACGTCCTTTCAAACAAAAAGAGCGTGCTGGTCTTGGCGTCCGATGTGTTCGCCGCGAAAAATCTGTATGCATTGCTCCGCCATACGATTTCACGTGCTGTGTTGCTCCATGGCCGCATGAGTGTCGCAGAACAACGCCGCAGCTATCGACAGTTACGAGCATCGACCGCACAGCTGGTCATTGGAACGCGCTCAGCGCTCTTTGCGCCACTCTCTGACCTCGGAGCCGTCATCGTGGATGACGAACATGCCTGGACCTACAAGAACGAGCAGACACCGCGCTACCACGCTGTGAAAACTGCATTGGCACTCTCAGAGATCACGCAGGCCAAATGCATTCTGACATCCGCAACGCCATCACTGGAAACATTCGTGCAAACGATGGGATCCAAAGCATCCATGCACCGCGCAACCCTCGAAGGTCCGATGCGTTCGGATCGTGTTGATATCGTCGATCTTACGGCCGTGAAATTTGGAACGCTGTTTCCGTTTACGCCAACACTGCTCGACGCACTCAAGTCGCAACTACAACAGAAGAAACAAAGTGTCTTGTTCCTCAATCATCGTGGTGTCTCGACAACGCTGTTATGTGCAGAATGCAAACATCGCTTCCTCGCAAAGGAAACAGGATTACCACTGACCGTCCATGAGGAGAATGGCGTCCCCTATCTTGTCGATCATCACACGTCGGAACGCACCGCGCTTCCAGATGCATGTCCCAATTGCGGATCCAATCGATTGATCCAAGTCGGCGCGGGCACACAACGCATCGAGAATCTTTTGAAAACGCATTTCCCGAAAGCTCGCGTGGAACGTGTCGACCGTGATGCGCTTGAGAAAACGAATACGCTGGAAGACATCGTTCGGCGAACCGAATATGGCCAAGCTGATATCCTGATCGGTACGACACCGGTTCTGAAAGCCTTGCACGCGAAGAACGTCACGTTTGCCGCCGCACTGATAGCAGACATCGGTATGTCGGCACCCGATTACCGCGCGAGTGAAGAGAATGCCGAGTTACTCTTCAGTTTGGCACGTGCAATGCGCGCAAAAACGGGCGGACGATTGCTGATCCAAACCTACCGCCCCGATGCACCTGAAATCGTTGCCGCGAAAACAAGTGACTATGAAACTTATGCGAAATCAGAATTGAAAGTCCGTTCGATGTTGAACTATCCGCCGTTTTCAAAAATGGCAGCAGTGATCGTGCGAGGAATGAATGCAAAAGCAGAAGCGTTGCACATCAAGAAAGAATTGATGAACGCGCCGCTCGTGTCGGTCTCAGCGTATCCAGCATTGTCCGAACGTCAGACCTGGTACGTCCTGCTTCGAGGAGACAATCCACGTGCATGCCTCGAAAAGATATCGTTAACGCATGCAGTGATCGACATCGATCCGCTGACAACCGCGTAACTTAGGACGACTTCTTCTTTTTCGTCGTCTTCTTTGCAGTCTTCGCATGATGCGTCACGTGATGTGTGGCATGCGGATGAGGTGCATCGAGGAAAGATACGATGTACATCGTCCATAGCAAGAATGCGAAGAAGTAGACAAACCCGCGGAAGAAATGAATCCCCAACAAGTTTGCAACGTACGAGATCAGCAAGATCATCGTGATCGAATGCAAGCTGACGAGGAATAACGTTCCATAGGAGTACGAACGTCCGCGAATGAAAACTTTTGCGAGCAGCCACGTAAAGAATGTGAAGAACGCAAGCATCACGATGCGAACAGCGAGAAGTCCAAGGAAGAAGAATGGCGCAATAATGAGCAAGAGCACCGGAATGTAGAGCTTGTTCTTGATAAACGTGTGCCCCAGAGCCGCATTCGTGAATTCATCGACTTTCGCTTTCGTCAGAACAAAATCTTCTTCTCCTTCAGGAATTTGATACGTATTGGCTTGTTCCATGTTGCTCCCGCGATCTTTCACACCTTGAACCGTATGTTCGGTAACGAGAATGAGCGTGTCGTATTCAAAGATGCTTGATTCAGAAGGATTGTCTTCGCTATCAAAGACGATCAAGTTTGCAGGCGCAT
>JALHMU010000065.1 GCA_022843885.1 Candidatus Peribacteraceae bacterium
AGAGAAAGAAGCCCGACGAATGTTTATCGAAGGCTATCTGGGGCAACTTGCAGATCGTATTACCGATGAAGAAACTCGAATGTTAGCAGTCGCTGCGATCCAGAAAAAATTTCTTTTAGTCTGACATTGAAGCTCGAAACGTAAGATTGAGCGACATGTATTTTCCGCTGTGTTGTGCGGGAATTCGTACATGTGCATTCACGATATTTATATCGGTGTGGCGAACTTTGTTTCCTGTATTTGTAAATGTCGCATGCTCCAAAAGTTGCTCGACTGGCGGAATTCTATACTTTTCAATGTCGCCATCTTCATGTTGTACATCGGCTTCTTCGTGACCATCAAAACTATCGATCAGCGCATTACGTAATAAAGATGCCAATGCCATTCGATATTCTTCTCTGATTTCCAGTGCTTGATATTTTCTATCGATGGAGAATTCCATTTTCGTTTCTTCGGCGACGAGGTTCCACATACCTTCCATAGAAGAAATATACTCCTTTTTCTTAGAGGGAAAATACGTTTTTATCGCATACTTGAGCCATTTTTGGGTATAAAAAAACGACGCTTCACCCCATCGTGTAGTAGAGAATCCTTTCCCGAAGGAAAGGACTAATAAATTAGGAAACGTCTTTATCGAGCCTCCGTCGTTCCTCAGAATCCAGACGCCCCGAGAGGGGAGAAGCTGAATTCCGGTGAACGAGGAGTGTGTCCTCGATCAATAGGTTAAATGCATGATGACCTAACACGGGTCAGCGCATGCTACCAAAGATAACTCCCTGGTAAGGAGATGTTCCATCCGCAGGTTCTCCTACGGATACCTTGTTACGACTTAGTCCCAATCAGCAGTTTCACCGTGGTACCCCCCTTACGGTAAGGGTGCTTCAGGTGCCCCTGCCTTTCATGACTTGACGGGCGGTGAGTACAAGACCCAGGAACATATTCACCGTGACGTAGCTGATTCACGGTTACTAGCGATTCCAACTTCATGAAGTCGAGTTGCAGACTTCAATCCGGACTGAGATTGGTTTTGTGCGATTGGCTTGCCCTTGCGGGTTTGCTGCGCTCTGTACCAACCATTGTAGCACGGGTGTTGCCCCAGGTATAAGGGCCACGCTGATCTGACGTCATCCTGACCTTCCTCCGGCTTGGAGCCGGCAGTCTCCTGTGAAAAATACAACACAGGACCAGGGTTGCGCTCGTTCATTGACTGAACAACACACCTCAAGGCACGAGCTGACGACGACCGTGCAGCGCCTGTCTTTAGGTTCCTTGCGGCACTCCCGCATTTCTGCGGGATTCCTAAGATGTCAAGTCTGGGTGAGGTGCTTCGCTTATTATCGAATTAAACCCCATGCTCCACCGCTTGTGTGGGTCCCCGTCTATTCCTTTGAGTTTTAGTCTTGCGACCGTACTTCCCAGGCGGCGTGCTTACCGCGTTAGCTTAGACACGGAAGACAATTGAAAATCTCCCACATCGAGCACGCATCGTTTAGGGCGTGGACTACGGGGGTATCTAATCCCCTTTGCTCCCCACGCTTTCGTCTCTCAGTGTCAGTGTATCCCCAGCACCCTGCCTTCGCTTTTGGCGTTCTACCATATATCTACGGATTTTACCCCTACTTATGGCATTCCAGGTGCCTCTGGATAACTCAATCTGAAGAGTTTCCGGGACGATCACGGAGTTGAGCTCCGAACTTTTACCCCAGACTTTTTCAGACACCTACAGACGCTTTACGCCCAGTAATTCCGAGTAACGCTTGCATCCCCTGTCTTACCGCGGCTGCTGGCACAGGGTTAGCCGATGCTTTCTCCTGAGGTACCGTCAAAAATTTCTTCCCTCAGAACAGGTGTTTACGACCTAAAAGGCCTTCATCCACCACGCGGTGTCGCTCCGTCAGGCTTTCGCCCATTGCGGAAGATTCCTCACTGCTGCCTCCCGTAGGAGTATGGACCGTGTCTCAGTTCCATTCTGGCTGATCATCCTCTCAGATCAGCTACCCGTCATTGTCTTGGTGAGCCGTTACCTCACCAACTAACTGATAGGCCGCAGGCCCCTCCCAAATCGCCGAAGCTTTACTCTTGCGAGACCATCCGGTATTAGCCCGTCTTTCGACAGGTTATCCCTGAATTTGGGGCAGGTTCCAACGTGTTACGCAGCCGTCCGCCGCTAGGATTGCTCCTCGCGCGACTTGCATGTGTTAGGCGCACCGCTAGCGTTCACTCTGAGCCAGGATCAAACTCTTCGAAAAAAATTTGATCGGTCAAATGTGACCGATAGTGACAGATTCATTATTTTTTATGGCGAATCTGCAAACCATATAAATTCAAAAGAATATATAAAGGACATTTCGTTCTCTACTACACGATGCTGTGAATGAGCGTCGTCATGAGAGCACCCTCTTTAGAAGAGGATCTCACGCGCTCCATTCACATGAATTATTGGGAGCGCATGGTCGCCATACGAAAGACTGGCGTTCTCATAGCCGGGTCATCTTAATGATGGCCGGAAAGAGGGTCAAGGACATTTTCGATCAATTCAGGTAGTCAAAACCTTCTAAATCAAGCCATGTTTTTCTCATCCTAGAAATTACATGATGTTGCCTAGCTTTTCTCTGAGTCCTTGGGCGATCTCCAGTAATCGTTTTACGATCATCGTATGCTCGGCGATCACCCCTTCAGGGGTGTGTTCTGACAAGCGCAATGTGTCCTTCGTTTCTTGGGGTAGAGCATTTGATTCCGAAACCGGTTGATCCATGAAATATCGCACAACATCTAACGTAGAAATTTGTTCCTGTAGCATTCTTAATTCAGATCGTAAGGAATCTGCTTCATCTTGCGAGAGAGAAGAATGTCCTTCTGCCCATCGTATCGCTCCCCAGAGTGCCACTCGTACTCTGCTATGAGCACAGCCAATGCGTTTACTTCTCACGCTCTCCGAACAAGGTTGACCGGATCTCTTCAGCGTTTCATGTGCAATCCCGCACGCGTGAAATTTTTCAGGCATTGCGATCAGCTCGTCGAGTTGCTGTACTATTTCTTGGCCAGTCCGAGATGGATGCATGGACAAAGGATATGAATCATAGGACTTGACGGCATGTTGATCAATCTTTACAGTAACGTCCCGATTCGCCCTCCAGCATTTAGCCGGACGGCTTTACCCAAGAATCACTATGGTTTCTCTTATTGCGTCATCGGAAGATACAAAGGTCTACGAAATCGCTGTTCTGTATCCATCTGACCTCGGCGACAAAGCCGACGCTCAGCTTTCAAAGGATATCGACGCGATCTTTGCCGAGCACAAAGCTAAGCTCATCTTTAAAGATGTCTGGGGCAAGCGCGGTCTCGCGTACACAGTAAAGGGTCACAACGAAGGAAAGTTCATCATCTACTATTTCGAAATTGAGCCAGCTGCGATCCGCGTGATCGACGAAGCTCTTCGTTTGGAAAAGAACGTGATGCGTCACTTGATTCTCCTCCCACCTAAGGGATACGAAGCAACGAGCTATGCCGATAAGTACGATGACTGGATCAAGAACCGTGAGACGGCGGAAGACATGCGCTCACGTAAGAAGGATGAGAAGACACAGGAAAAGGTAAAGGCTCGTGCGAAAGTCGAAGCTCGCCGTGTTGATGCCAAGCTGA
>JALHMU010000066.1 GCA_022843885.1 Candidatus Peribacteraceae bacterium
TTGATCACTTGCTGCTCTTTTTCTTTCGCATAAAAAATCCAATCCACATCGCTTTTTGCATGATCTCCAACGAGTGTGGAGATCAAATCATGTGCGAGCACAGCATGTCCGAGCGACGTATTGTGCCAATGAATCGATGCACCGCTCTCAAGCTTGCTTCGTTGCTTGATATCGATCTTCTCTCCCGTAGCTTGTTCTAAGGTAACGATCTGAAGAGAAGATTCGGCATCGAGAATTGCACCAATCAAACATCGACCGACCGATCCAGAAATCAAAATCTGTACAACGCCTTTGATTCTCTGTTCGACGACAAACAAGAGTGACTGATGTTCTTTCACATCGACATGCACGATCTGATCCATATCCGACAGAACGATGACCCGAACATCATCCGTTGCTTCATCAGGAAAAAGCTCCTGAAATGCCTGTAGATGTTTTGTGGCCTTTTCTATACCAGAACTATGCCAGAAGATGGCTTCAGAATCAGCTAAATCGTACATTGAGAAATAACCAATTTTATTGTATAATAATAGATATGGGAAAACAGCTTCAGCTCTCTTTCGGTCCTGAGAACCAAGCGTCTCCACACGCAAAGACGCTCCATGATCTTGCACATCTTCCAGAAAGAGAACTCGTCCCATACGTCATTGCACTCGGAATCACGACCGCGGAAGATCTGGTACGACAATTGCGTGAATCTGAATTTAGTGAATCCGGTGAACGATCAAATTATTATTCAAATATCGCAGAGATTGCAGGGCGCAATCGCTCGTACTACATCGAACTTACACAAAGAATTGCGAATGGTTCTGCAGCAGATTATAAAGAAGCCATATCACAGCAACGTGCTGAACTTACTTCTACAAGTCTTCGTGAAGAATTCCAAAAAGTCGTGAGTCAGAAATCGAAGCCTCGTTGATCGAACAGATCACACTACAAATTCATACCAATACACATCTATGGACCGTAATGACCCCTTCAAGTTCTCTGTACCGATCGGCCGCGACGGATCAGAACGTGATCCTACGAAAGCCTTAGATGAAGTCACCACTCGTATCGCTCTTCGCAATACGCGCGTTGCAACTGCCATTCAACGTCTCGATACAAATGTTCGCGGACAATTGGAAGCTATTTTCAATCGGGAAGGCTCGGCTGACCTGGGCGTATTGCGCATGGCTTCTGATGATGATTATGCGGCTGCGCAGATCCAATTATTTGAAGCTGCAGTACAAGCAGGTGATACGCTCAAAGCAAAAGTATTAGGCGAGAAGATTCACAAGCTCACAGAATAAATTAGCCAACCGACCCCTCCATCTCGAGCTCGATCAGACGGTTCATTTCAACTGCATATTCAAGTGGAAGGAGGCGCACAATCGGCTCAATGAAGCCGTTTACGATCATCGCCCGAGCTTCATCCAAAGGAATGCCGCGGCTTTGTAGATAGAACAAATCTTCTTCGGATAATTTCCCGACAGTCGCTTCATGCGCAATCGTGACATCGTTATTTCTGATCTGAATATCCGGAATCGTATCAGTACGGCTGACTTCATCGAGGAGCAACGCATCGCATTCGACGTTTGCAACACAGTCATGTGCATGCGGTGCAATTTTGAGCTGTCCACGATACACAGCGACTCCCCCGCCCTTGCTGATCGACTTGGAAATCACTTTGCTCGACGTGTGTGGCGCAGCATGAATCACCTTGGCACCCGTGTCCTGCCACTGGCCCTCATTTGCGAATGCAATGGCCATGTGATCGCAGCGAGCGCCTTCCCCGACTAAGACCGAGCATGGGTAGAGCATCGTCACGCCAGAGCCCATATTTCCACCAATCCATTCCATCGTCGCATCTTTCTCCACGATCGCGCGCTTCGTATTCAAGTTGTACGTATCACGGCTCCAGTTTTCCACCGATGAGTAACGTGCCTTTGCATTCGGCTTCACAAAGACTTCCACGAGTCCGGCATGCAACGCATGGGAACCGTATTTCGGTGCCGAGCAGCCTTCGATGTAATGCACATCTGCTCCTTCTTCGACGATAATCAACGTGTGTTCGAACTGTCCCATATTTTTCGCATTCATACGGAAATACGCCTGCAATGGATCGCGAACTTTCACATTTTTCGGGATATAGAGGAATGTGCCTCCTGACCAGACAGCCCCATGCAGAGCCGCAAACTTATGGTCGGTCAGTGGAACACACTTCATGAAGTACTGCTTCACGAGTTCCGGGTGTAGCTGCAGTGCATCGTCCATATCCAGGAAGATCACACCTAGGTCATCCCATTCTTTTTTCAAATTGTGATAGATGATTTCGCTTTCGTACTGCGCACCGACACCGGCGAGCATTTTTCGTTCCGCTTCGGGAATGCCAAGACGGTCATAGACCTTCCGAATTTCTTCCGGCACCTCGCCCCAATCATCTGTTTCGACTGCACCTGATGATGCGTAGTAAATGATGTCATCAAGATCCAACTTCGAAAGATCCGGCCCCCACGTCGGAAGTGATTTCTCCAAAAAAATCTTGAAGGACAGAAGTCGATGTTCGAGCATCCAAGCCGGTTCGTTTTTATCGGCCGAAATTTTTCGGATCAACTCTTCGGACAGCCCTTTTTTCAAACCATCGGCATATGGCGAGGGATTCGCTTCATCAAATGTCGAACGATTCAGGCCGGCAAAAATGGCACCTTCTGGCATCAGACGTAGCGTAGCAGAAATCCTCTTACATGTGGCTTAAATCGCAATATATTTGGCTTTGGAAAGACAATAACTCTGATATCATATGCAACTATGCCCGAGAAAATTCGTGACTTTTTTGAACCCGATCCTCTGGGAGAGGAAATGGTGCGATTCGTTCTCGCAAGTTTCGTAGATTTACCTTCAACTGCAACGGAGGAGGAGCTGTGTATTGCATTGGCCGAGAAGCTGAATATGGGAGGATTGTATCGAGTCCGACGCAATCTTCGTCTTGTTGCAGGGAATATTGCAGGTAAACCTTTTTCAGAGAGTCTTACCATTGAAATGAAATATGTTTTATCACTTGCAGGAAAAGCAGATTCACGAAATCCAAGTAAATTTGTTGAATATACAATGATGATGATGGAGGAAGTGCAGAAAAAACATGAAACAAAGTTGAGAGACAAAAAAGACACTCCGGACGTACAATAATGCCATGAAACTCCCTGAGATTTTCAGACACCCCAGCGTTGCCACAATCGTGCCCACCGCACCGTGGACGGTTGATTATATGGTGAATGAAATGAATTTTGATATTCGCCGAGTGGCACTCGAATTTGGCGTCGGGACACCTGTGATTACCAGAAAAGTGCTGGCACGCATGACACCTGATTCAATCTACGGAGGAATCGAACAACATGAACCATTCGTCCGTAGAATACGAGAGGAAAAACTGACTGATAAAGCAGTAAAAGCCGGGAAGAAAAAATTGATCGACGATCCTCGTTTCAGTCTCACACATGGATCAGCCGAAGACGCGAAATCCATCCTGAATGCTTTGGGTGAGAAAGAAGCTGATTACATTATCTCAGGCATTCCATTCTCCCTCATGGGAGAAGAAGTTCGTCAAAAGATTTTGAC
>JALHMU010000067.1 GCA_022843885.1 Candidatus Peribacteraceae bacterium
TGACGATCTTCATCGACTTCAAACCTTTGACGTCGTAACTTCCGGCGTCGAGCTTGTCTTCAAGAAGATCTAAGTTGATTGCTTCGTATGTGACTCCGTTCGGATTTGTGAAACCACCGAGTTTTGGCTGTCGGCGGATGAGTGGAGTCTGACCACCTTCGAATCCGAAGCGGTGACCTTTACCCGTACGAGACTGCTGACCTTTCTGACCACGGCCACCCGTCGTACCTCCGCCCATGGCGGATCCGCGCGAGACGCGCTTTCGGAGTTTCTTACTGCCTCTGTCTGGCTTGAGCTTGTGTAGCATGAGGGCTTAGAGGGTAGACGGAAATCCGTATGTCGTAAAGTGTATTTTGTCCCCATATTGACAGCTGCCGAGGGTCTATTTAGGCTACCGACACATGCATTGTTCTTGCGTCACGATTTGGGCCTACCGTTTCCTCCTTACGAAGGTGGACGGGCGGCTATGTGCGTAAAGAATATCCGAATAACGAAGCACACCAGCCTCCCCACACGGAGGTTCTTTCTGTTCATTCTCATCATCGAATCCGTACGGCGGCATGTCGATTCCGATCGGTATCCCGCCTTACAGAGCAATTGCGTTCACCTCGTTTCATTCCAGAAAGGAATCTCGATCCATGGTCGCTGATTACCCGTTGCAAGAACGTCGTCGCCCCTTTCGCATCCAGCGCACGTTTTGTCAGCCGAGACCTCCACAAGAGCTGTGGAAAAATTGGCTGCGTCGTATGTCTGTAAATCCCCGTTTGCCGGTCCATACAAAATTCACCGGACCCCAGTGCATGCTGAAAGTGTTTTCACATCTCACGTCTCAAGCGGTGCTCATTGAAGATCGGATCGTCCGATCTGCCATCACCAAGGAAGTTCTCGCTCGTCTTTCCTGACCACTTTTCATAGTTGCAATTGCTCACCAAGGCCAAGGCTGCTGTCCTCGCGACAGCAGCTTTTTTTATAGCGAGGCAAACGTGAGACCAAATTTTGTTGCTGCCTCCGGACCGTTGCCTGTGACAATCTTTCCATCGATCGTCACTTCATCACCGGTGTAGGTTGCTCCGTTTTCTGTGAGTAGTTGATCCTGTGCACCATCTTCGTTCCAGACCGTTGCGCGCTTGCCCTTGAGCACGCCTGCCTTTGCGAGAATAGTTGGCGCAATGCAAATTGCACCAAGAATCTTTCCGGCTTTCACGGTGTCTTTCGCAATGCGATGCGCATCATGATTGTTCTGCAGCGTCTTTGCTCCAGGTCCGCCGATGAACGCAACGCGGTCAAAATCTTTTACATCGAGATCATGAATTGCCATCTGCGCATCGACGTGTCCCCCAAACTTTCCGCGACAGGGACCAACCTCGGTACTTGCGACGATCACTTGAAAACCTGCATTCACGAGACCCATCTCGGTGCCTGCAAACTCATGATCTTGATAGCCTTCATTTGCAATGATGACGAGTGCAGGAAGCATACGAAAAAGTATGCCCCGATCTTTTCCGGTGTGCAAAACATTGGCTGAGTTTTTAGACGACGTCCAAGTTCGGTCCTTTTGCACGCTCCTTCGCTTCTTCGCGGCTGATCTGCTTTACCTTTGGAGCAGACTTGTCTGGCGTTGCTTCAGGCTCGGCGTCGATTGGCTTCTTTGGTTCGTCGGCGAGAGTGTTGCCACCGCGAGCAGGCTTGAGACCCTGCAATGCCTTCATGGCAGCTTGTGCATTCACGAGCTTGTTCTTGGTGCCGAAACGCTTGCTGAGCACGTCCTTGATACCAGCGAGCTCGAGGATGACGCGGAGTGCGCCACCAGCGATGATACCTGTACCTGGAGAGGCAGGCATGATGCGGAGCTTGGCTGATTTGAACTTCACGTCGATCTGATGTGGGATCGTGCCTTTGACCATCGGGACGCGAAGCATTGCACGCTTTGCAGCGCGGGTTGCTTTCTGCACGGCAGCCTGGACTTCACCAGCCTTGCCCGTTCCGAGTCCGACTTTGCCCTTCTTGTTTCCAACCACAACGATTGCGCGGAAACGCATACGACGACCACCTTTCACGACACGCGTCACGCGGTCGACAGACAGTGTCGTTTCTTCAAATTCTTTCGGCTCATTACGACGATCGCGTCGGCGATTGTCTTTGCGGTCCGGTTTGGAAGTTTTGGCTGCGTTCATAATGGGTTAGAAGGTGAGTCCGCCGGCACGAGCTGCATCGGCGAGAGCCTTGATGCGACCGTGATACTTGCGGGCATTGCGATCGAAAACGACCGTCGTGATTTTTGCTGCTTTGGCTTTTTCAGCGACCATTTCTCCGAGCTGCTTGGCAGCATCGATGTTCTTCGTCGCCTTCTTCAGCTGAGCGGAAGAAACAGCAGCGAGTGTCTTGCCTGCTTCATCGTCGATGAGCTGTGCACGGATCATTTTGAGTGAACAGTGGACGCTCAAGCGTGGACGAGCAGCGGTACCAAGAATCTTGGCACGAATGCGCTTCTTTCTGCGGAGCCGATTGAGGTGTTTCAAATTCTTCATAAGGGATTAGGCAGCTTTCGCGGCAGCAGCTTTACCTGGTTTGCGACGAACGTGTTCATCGGTGTAGCGGATACCTTTGCCTTTGTATGGCTCAGGTGGGCGGAGAATGCGGATGTTAGCAGCGACCTGGCCGACAAGCTGTTTGTCGATGCCTTTGATCGTGAGGATGGCTTTGTTCTTCTCGTCCTGGAGGATTTCGATTCCATCTGGAACCGGGAAGTCGATTGGATGAGAGAAACCAAGTGCGAGGTTCAAGATCTTTCCTTTTGGTTGTGCTTTATAACCGACACCGATGATCTCGAGTTTCTTTTCGTAGCCCGTCGAGACACCTGTGACCATGTTGGCAATGAGGTTGCGTGTGAGACCGTGGCGAGCGCGGAGTTCATCCGTGTCACCGTCACGCTTCACGACGATTTCCTTGTCGCTGATTTCAAGTGCGACCTTTGGAAGGAGCGTGTACGTGAGTTCGCCCTTGGAACCTTTGACGTGTACGACGGAACCTTTCAGTTCGACCGTGACGCCGGAAGGAATGCCGATAGGTTTGCGTCCAATGCGTGACATGTTATGAGACAGTGCAGAGTAATTCGCCGCCGACTTTCTTCGTGCGAGCTTCGGTATCAGTGAGGAGTCCAGCGCTGGTGGAGAGAATTGCGAGACCGTAGCCGCTCAAGACTGGGCGGATTTCATCAGCGGAACGATAGAGTCGCTTGCCTGGAGAACTTTCACGCTTCACTTCAATCGTCTTCTTTGGGACGAAGGCAATCGTGATGTCCTGGTGAGGCTTGTCGCCAGATACGGAGACATCTTGGAGGTAGCCTTCACGCTTGAGGAGCTCGCAGATCTGCTCCTTGATGCGGCTCCATGGGAACGAGCACGTCTCTTTACGAGCGTGTTGCGCGTTACGCATGCGCGTCAGCATGTCGCCGATGGGATCATTGAGAAGCATAATTACCAGGAAGATTTGCGAACACCCGGGATCTCGCCTTTGCAAGCAAGCTCACGGAAACAGATGCGGCAGACACCGAAGAAACGCATGAA
>JALHMU010000068.1 GCA_022843885.1 Candidatus Peribacteraceae bacterium
GACAGTGTTCGAGCGGAATCGGACATGGCACCCAGTGTATCCGAGGGAATGGGAAAATGTGAGAGGAAAGATATTTCTTTTCTGGAGCTTCGCAGGCTACAATTCCCTCCCGTGTCACCACGTACAAAGAAGCGACCGGGAATTCTGAGTAAAATACAAACCATTCCGGAGGAACATTGGTTCATCGCGAGCATTTTCCTGCTTGGCTTGTTTTTGCGCTTACTGTACACGTTTCAAACACCGTACAATGTGCGTGAACACGACGTTGACGGCCATATCGAATACATTGAATACGTCGTCGATCATTTCACGATTCCAGCAACGATCGATGGTTGGGAATTCTATCAACCACCATCGTATTATTTCCTCACGGCTCTTCATTTCGGCCTCGCCGATGCGCTCGGTGTTACCAGAGAAGACATCCTCGTATTACTGCAGTATGACTCTGTTATTTTTTCGATGCTGACACTCGTCTTCGGGATGGGTGCAGCATTCGTCTTGTTCCCGAAGAAATCACAACGCACATCGTTCTATGCATTCTCTTTACTGCTCGCAACGTTTCCAGGGCTGATTTATCTGTCAGCACGTATCAATAATGACACCTTCTTTGCGATGGTCGCATCCCTGTGGTTTTTGCTTTTCCTCCTCTGGTGGAAAGACGGCTCGATGAAACATTGGCTGTGGCTTAACCTTTGTATTGCCTTCGGCATTCTCACGAAGAGCAACAGTTTATTGTTTTTGCCGATCGTGTACGGGTGCCTCTTGTTTTTTCCAAAGTGGAGTCTTGGAAAGAAAGTTCGTAACGGATGCATCGGACTTTTCTTGATCGCCATTCTCTCCGGTTGGTATCCGGTCTACCGTTCCGTCATCGACACACGCGCTGCGGAAGCAGTTATCCAAACTGATTCGATAGGTGCGGCACTCGTGCCGAATCTAACAAATTTAAACGGCGCGTTGCGTGTAAAAAATGGTGTCTGGTCGTATCTGACATTTCAACCAGTGGAGATTCTCCGTCACCCGATCAACAACGCATGGGACGATGTGCATCGTCGTGATTACTTTTATGAGTTCCTTTTCCGATCGATGTTCGTCGGTGCCTTCGATGTTGCACCTGAACTCCGACTTGCTGCACAAGAAATGCATGGAGCAGCATTAATTCTTCTTGCTTTTGCATTTGCCGGCTTCTTAGGAAATATCCTTTTCAAGCGTGCATATTGGCTTCCGTTGAGCATGACCGCATTCGTCGTTCTCTTCGGTCATACCGCATTCCGCTTCTCCGTCCCCTATTCCAGCACACAGGATTTCCGTTATTCGCCATTGCTCGTCTTCCCATTCCTCTTCTTTGCAATTTCGTCGATGGAGTTTTTACCAAAATGGCTGCGACAGACCTGCATGTTCGCATGTCTTACCCTCGCATTCCTCTCCGCATGTTTCGTCTCTTCACTGCATTAATCAGACAATGCAACGAGAATGATGAAGAGATAGCACAGGATCGACAGACCTATGATCAGAAATTCTCCGAACGGACGGAGACGTTTTTCGGATGGTATGCCTTGTGACAGAAAGAAAAGCATAGGCAGCACTACCACCGAGATGTAGCGCAGTTCTTGATTTGAACTATTTGGATGCACGAGTCGGAACGTCGCAAGCGACAGCAAGAACAGAAAAAGCATGGCACCGAACATGATGCCCATACGGCTTGGATGTCTGATCTCTTTCCAGATTCCCCAGAACGCAAACGGCATGAGGAGCAAAGCGAGTGCGAGAAGTATACGAGCCGAACCACCGAAGAAATCATTGAACTGCCACTCGCCGAAGAACGCTGATTTGAAGAAATATTCCCAAAGGTATTGTCGTCGTTCGTCATCGGTCCAGTTGTTATTGAAGGGATGAGCCAAAATTTTCACAGGATTAAAAGTCACGTATGCGCCCGGGAAATTGCGAACATGCAATGCAGGATTCACATTCACCGGCACGAGTGCGACTTGCTTCTGCAGCACGTTGCGAACGAAAAATGTTCCACTGATCACAACGCCAACGGTGAGTGCACCCGTGGCGCACGCGAGAAAGAATGTTCGATCGGCTTTCAGTCGTGAAAGCAATGCAATGCCAGCAACGCCGATCAACGCGATAGAACTCGATTTGGTAAGGAGCGCACACGACAAGAATACGCACATCCACAACCAGTTTTTCCATTTCGGATCTTTCATCCACGCAATCAGAAACCCAACCGTTATGACACCAAACATCAAATTCGGAACGTCATTATTAATGCGTGGGGCAAGCATGATCCATCCGGGAAGCACGGCCGAGAGCGCAACCCACGGCAGCATGGCCCGCACCGTTGTTTTTTTCTCGAAGAGCATGCGAGCGATCCATACCGATGCAAAAAATGTGCCGATCGACATCAGCAAAGAGAACAATTGCATTGTAGAGAGAAACAGCAGATCTAGATCCAGTGCATGCAGTGCGGTTTTGACGATTGCGCCAAAGAAGTAATACAACGGTTGCTGGTGAAACTCCCAACCTTGATCTCCTTGTGGAATATTCCAATGCTGATTCACATATTCGATGTATTCCAAATGTCCATCGACATCGTACGCACGCTCCGTGAAGTCGGTATGGAGGAAATAGAACACACGGAGCAAGATCGCGACTGCAGTGAGGAGCACAACAAACTTTTGTTTCTGCGGACATTTTCTGAAGCAATACACTGCCCAGATCAAAATCCACAACAGATAGAGATTTTCAAAAAGAAGTTTCACCAAATTTCCTTCACGAACCTGCGACGCGGAAAATGTTCCACCTCCATCTTTATTACGAACGGTTGCAACGAGAATATTTTCTTCGTCGCGAAGAAGATTTCCGGTGTCGATGGTCATACTCTTCGCCCAATCGCAATGTGGCAGGTTCGGATGGTCCAGTGGAACTCCATTCACACGCACTGCCTGCAAACAATCATCAGCATAGAGAGAAATTTCCTGCTGTTTGAATAACGCGGATGGTCGGACGCGGAATGTGACTTCCATGGGGTCTTTTTCATCATTCGGCAGTTTGACCGGCCAAATATCCTGTGTGACGGTTTTGCCATCGACACGCAGGTGTAAGGGTTCAATTCGTGGCTCCGAAAGCAGGTGGAAGCCCATTGTCGTCACGCAGACGCAAAACAAAATCCACAAACTTCGTGGAAATATGCCGGCGTCAGACGTGTGTTTGGGGGGCATCAAGGGCGTCACGAAGACATCGGAGTGTATTCCGGACACCCCTCTTCAGGCAAGCTGCCACGTCGATTCCACGTTGCTCTTCTGCGCTTCTTCTCTATAATGCCGTCGATTTTTTCCTCATATTCATCATGCGTTTCACAAAGATTGTTTCCACACTCGGTCCTCCGACTTCTTCTATCGAGGGCATCACAATGCTTGCCAAGAA
>JALHMU010000069.1 GCA_022843885.1 Candidatus Peribacteraceae bacterium
GTCCGACGATATTGCGCATCAAACTGTTGGTCGTGAATTGACCGAACTTGGCAGCGAAGTACGGGATCATCTCTTCCTTCTCACGTTTCCCGGTCTTGGCCATCTGCTTCTCCCAGAAGCTTCTGACAATTGGGTTCTTGACCTTGGAGACCTTGTACATGCCCCATTCCTCATCTGTGAACAAGCGCACGATATCCGTGATGGCACCGCCTTCCTCTTCATCTGCCATCAAGGTGAGACAGCCGTTACGGAAGTAGTCTTGAATACGTGGTCCGAAGATTTCTTCACCGAACATTTTCACCATCATGCTCATGGCATCGAGTGCGATCAGGTCACGCTCTTCATCGTTCTTGCCTTCGAGCATGTTGAGTCCCATCGGACGTTCTGTATCGGCTGGGTTGAAGTAGATGATGTCATCCGCACGAGAGCGGGGGATGTATGGCAAGAGATCTTCGATCAACGATCCGTGTGGATCGATGACGCACAAACCTTTTCCATTATGAAAGTCCTGACGAGCCATCGTCTGAATGATCGATGACTTACCTGTACCTGTTTGACCGATAACGTAGAAGTGACGGAAGCGATCCTCGTTCTTCAGGAAGATCTGCTTCTTGTCGCCACGATAGGTGTTATAGCCCAAGAACAAGCCATCTTCTGGGATATTCTTTGGCGCAGGCGCAGCTTTGTAGTTGATCCACTTAATCGTTTCCACTTTGTTGTACTTGATATTCGGGAAGTGGAAGAAGCTCGCAAGTTCGGCCGTGCCGAGCAGCATCTTCGGATACAAGATTGCATTCAAGAAAGTTTTGCGTGGCGTGCGACGCACGAAGTCAGTGATCAGTCGCAAGTTGTTATGGTTCCGTGTTTTCTTGAAACTGTTTCCACGCACGCTGTCATACTGTGCAAAGGAACCTGTGATCGAGGACAATAGTTCATCCGAACGGAAGGAATCATGCGCCGATGTGACGAGACGGATCGTTGCTTCGAATCCTGGTGCAGATGCTTTTTCGTCGATCGCTTTACTCATTTCTTCGACCATTTGTGAGACACGCTCACTCGTTGGCTTCGGTGTTTCCAAGTCTGTGGCACCACCGCCAAAGAACACCGATGCGATACCCGTGATCCAGGTCATCGGATTCATCCATGACCCCGAACCGCCTTTTTTGGGATTGATAAGGGCTTGCGCCTCTTTTTGCAGGCGCTTCTGCCAGCCCGATTTGAGTGGGCGAAGCACGAACTGTACGGCCGCACCTTCGTCTTTCTTCAGCTTACTAAAGGCATTCGTCACTGCATTCAATGGATCGCTTTTGAGCTGCGAATACGTTTTGAATGGATAGACGAATGACTTGCCAGGGACCAAATATGTCGAGGAGGCGACGGATGTTTTGGTGAAGATGTTGTAGTCCTCAACTTCATCGATCACGGCATCCGGATAGAACGATGTGATTTGCTTTTCGATGAGCGATGCGATGGAACGTGGCGCGACGACATAGGTCAAAATCTCTCCGGCCAAGGCGGCGTATTCCACCGAGAAGAATGGACTGCCTTTCCAGAATCGCGACATGCGTGAATTCTTCAAACTCGCGAGCACCTGATACAGGTGATCCATCACACCGAGTACTTCTTTGAAATCTTTTCCAGAACCGAACTGTTCGGAATCCGTTTCCTTATCTTCTTTGCTTTCTTTCTTCGGTGTCAGGATCTGCATGAAGACCAGCTCACGTTCACGTGCGCGATCAGCAGACTTTCGCATCATCGCAAGAATCGTAACCGGCGTAATGGTCACGATGCCGACGCCGAGGATGAGAAGAAGAATGAGTTGCATCGCGGAGATAGGGTAGCACCATTGCGGAGCCTCATTCCTTCAAAGAGAAGGGAATATCTTCAAAGATCGACTTCGGCGGATTGTAAACACGGAGCACGATCTGCGTGAGGAAAATCGTGAGTGCCAAACTCAGCAAGATCACGATGATAATTTCACGTTTCTTCGGGAGACGTGGGTGCGTACTTTCGATGGCATACAAGCTTTTATTCTCAATCGTGAGCAATTTGATGATGCCGTTCCATTCGATAATCAGAGCCGCCAAAATGATGCCGATTCCGAGGAGGAGGGGAATGACGCCGATTTCCACCGTCACACGTTGTTCCAAGAACGACTGCGCCATGGCAGACGCAGGCAAAAGCCCTGCGCTTAGCGCAGAAATGGCCATTACGAGGTGCTGGAAACGGGGGGATCTGATCATTTGCTGGCTTCTGTTTGAGGCAAAACGAGGGTTTTACCCTCTCTGTATTGTATCAGAAAAGAGCGCCCCTGTAAATGCGTGTCTTTTCACAGGAAGCGCTCTCTAGAGCCAAGAAAATTAGATACCGACGCGAAGGAATTTGACGACTTTTGCACCTCCGAGCATGCCTCCGACCGTTTTGCTCGGATCTTTGACGAATGGCTGGGTGATCAGAGCGTTTTCCTCGCGGAATTTCTTCTCTTTTCCACTCATGATCTTTTCCTGCATTTCGGCTGGTTTGCCTTCTTTCGTCAGCTGCTCCTTCCAGATGATTTTCTCTTTCTGCACGGCATCTTCGGATACTTCTTCCGGCGTCACGAACAAAGGGTTCATTGCCGCTGCATGCATTGCGGCATCGACAGCAAGTTCTTCGCCACCCGTATCAAGTCCGACAACGACACCGATTTTTCGGTTGCTGTGGACGTAGGTACCTACAGTTCCAGCTTCGATGATATGCGATTCACCGATCGAAATATTTTCACCGAATTCAAGCACCGCAGCCGGCACTTTTTCATCGGCGATTGTTTTGAATGCAGCTTCACCTTTCTGAAGCAACGTGTCGGAAAGTTCCTGACCGAGGGCGAGGAATCCGTCCGAACGAGCGACGAAATCCGTTTCACATTTCAGGAAGACGAGTGCGGCTTTTCCGGCAGCTTTTGAGATGAAAATACCACCTTCAGACTGCTCGCGTTCAGCACGTTTTACGGCTTGTGCTTGCCCTTTTTTACGAAGGATCTCAATTGCTTTTTCTTCGTTGCCTTCTGCTTCCTCAAGAGCCTGTTTGACGGCGAGGATTCCGACGCCGGTGCGGGCGCGGAGTGAGGCGATTTGTTCACTAGTGATTGGCATGGTGTCTGGGGGAAAAATAATTATGCTTGTTCTTTTTTGCCGCC
>JALHMU010000070.1 GCA_022843885.1 Candidatus Peribacteraceae bacterium
GCATAGCGCTGTCTGCTTCCGCTTTCTTCACGTTGGCATGTAGTTCATGTGCCAAGGTGTTTCGTAGTTTGTGTGCACGCCACAGTGCATTTTCATTTCGAAAACGTGGACCGGCTTTTTTCATTTTCTCACCCGTCGTTCCTTCAAAGCCCGTGAGCTTGAGCGCAAGATCCAACACTTTATCGGCTTCGATGATCTGACGAACCGGGTCATCGATCTGTTCGATGAGAAGCCACACACTGCGAACTTTACGGAGCGCATCACCGCGTAACTTGCGACTGTTCTGCATCTTCCACACCAAAAAAAGAATCGCAATCGCGAGAAGGACAAGCCCGAAAAGAATGGCCGGCAACATTATTTCTTCAGGAGTTTTTTAAGATCATCGGTCTGGAGTTGTCCGGCGACGAATTCGGACAAAATCTTTTGTACCGTATCAGCATCTTTCAAATTCTTTTTGTGGAGATAGTGTTCCATCGCTTCCATGATCACGGTTTGAATTTTGCGCGGCTTCGGAATGCCCGGCAGTGTGACTTCCGTTCCTGTTGAAATCTTTTCCACGGCGATATCACCGTAGCGCATGAGTGTTCCGGCAATTCCTTTGATCTCGTAACTCACACCTTGAATGTCGCTATAGAGAATGCGGGATGATGTGCGGTGGAACCAGCCGTGCCAGCTCAAGTCGATCACTCCTTTATTGGTGATGATCCAGGCATCGAGGTAGTAATCGAGAAATGCACGGAGCCACCAGATCGTTGTAAACGCGATGCCGATCCCAATGCTGTATAAAATAATCGGTGCGGTCGCATACCAAAGAAAGAACCATAACGAAATGAACACGGCAGACGGGAAAATCAATCCCTTCACGCCAAAAACCCAATGTCGATGCGCAACGAGGAGAATGTTTTCCTCGTCATCGATATGCTGGTTGAAGAAGAATCGATCGAGCACGGACTCAGTGTAAATCTCTTGGGCTTTTCTGTACATATGGTCTTGCTTTCCTGCTATAGTGGAATCCAACATGTCGACGCATCCGAATCAACAAAAGCGCGGGTTCCTCTATCACTTGATCGATATCACGCTGAATATCGTGATCATCGTGAGCATCGTGGCGGTGATTCGTACATTTGTCGTCTCCCCGTTCCAGGTCGAGGGAAATTCGATGGCTGATACGTTGCGAGATAAGGAATACATCGTCATCAACAAATTCCGATACATCGTCGGTTCTCCGGAGCGTGGCGACATTGTTGTCTTCAAGCCGCTCGTGGATGAAGCCAAGTATTACGTGAAGCGCGTGATTGGTTTGCCCGGTGACACCATCGTCATCCGTGATGGTGACGTCTTCCTTCGGAAGGACGGGAAAGACATCGAAATTCAGGAACCATACTTGAGTGAGAAGAACGCTGATCATACGTATCGCGCTCCGGTAAACAGCGGCGATACATCCGAAACGATCTACAACATTCCCGAGGATCAGTATTTCGTTCTGGGAGATAATCGCATGGGCAGCTTGGATTCTCGCAGTTTCATGGCGGACGGCGATCCCCTGCCATTCGTCCCGCAGGATCACATCAAAGGCAGTGTCTGGTTTGTCGCTCTTCCTATTACCAAGATCCATGCCATTGAGCCACCAAACTACGATCTTGAACCCTAATCTCCGCTTGCAAAGCCATTTCTCTCTGCTATTCTAGTCACAGCGCGACAAGCGCTTTTTAGAGAACAATACTATGAACGCATTCGTTAGTTACATCCGCGGCAGTATCGAAGAACTTCACCAAGTTCGTTGGCCAACGCGCCAGCAGGCAATTCGTTTGTCTGTCATCGTGTTGATCTTCATTTTGGTCAGCTCCCTTCTTATCGGTGCCGTCGATGCAGTTCTGACGGAAATCGTTCGATTGGTTCTCGCCTAATCTTTTCATGGGAAAACAAGATCCTACCGCCGGCCGGAATTGGTACGTGCTTCACACCTATTCAGGGTATGAGGATAGCGTGAAGAAAGCGCTCGAACAGCGTATCGATAACCTCAACATGGGTGATTACATCTTCAGCGTGGTCGTTCCAAAGGAAAAACAGATTGTCTTCAAGCGCGGTGAACCAACGGAAGAGGAACGCAAATTGTTCCCAGGCTACGTCTTGATCGACATGATCGTGACCGATGAAAGCTGGTACCTCGTTCGTAACACGCCAAACGTCACGGGATTCGTCGGATCCGGAAACATTCCAGTTCCTGTCTCTCCAGAAGAATTCGGTGTCATTGAGCGCAGAGTCGGTGAACAGGAAGCCAAGTACAAGAGCGACTTCCAGGTCGGTGACCTTGTGGTCATCATCGACGGTCCATTCAAGAACTACGAAGGTGCCATCGATGCTGTCGATATCGATAAGGGCAAGGTCAACGTACTCGTTGTGATCTTCGATCGCGAGACACCAGTCGAACTCGACTTCACGCAGGTGAAGAAGAAATAAGTGTTTCTACGTCGGTTTGACGCACAGAATCAAGACAGTTTTCTAGTCGTGGACTTTTTTGCAGGTTACGATGATTTCGTTATTCCCCCTTTTTCTCATGAAGTTCGCACGAATCTCTACGTCGATTCTCCTTGCCGCGACAGTTTTGTTCCCGGCTTCTGCACTTGCATTGTCCGGTATCGGTCCACGCATCGATGTCGAAGGATCCATTCTGCAAATCAATCTCACAGAACAGCAGCGCTTCATGCAAAAGGGTGGTGAACTGGTCGTTCAGACAACGAATGGTCAGAAAATTCAGGTTATCTTGATGGATAACGCCAAGATCATCACGGAAGGTCGTCTCAGCAGAAAAGGCGCTATCCCAAGCGATCTGCGCACAGGCATGAACATTCGTGTGCGCGGACTTCGTCTCTCAGAAGACTCCGTGAAAGTCTCGATGGTGATCATCACGAACATTGAGAAGAATCCAGCCACGAGTGCGAACGGTATTCTCACGTCGATTGATGACAATTCCATTTCGATTCTGGATCAGAGCGGCGTGACGAAAACGTATTCGGTTGATGCCGGAACGGAAGTGAAAGTCGAATACAACGACCTCGGTCGCAACGGTTTGAATCTGATCGGCAAGAAAGCTGCGATCAACTTCAGTCGTGCAAATCCGACGCTTGTGAAAGTTATTCGCCTCTCACTGCCAGAGAAGAACTAA
>JALHMU010000071.1 GCA_022843885.1 Candidatus Peribacteraceae bacterium
AGATGCGGTCTCCGGTAAAGGGAACCACATCTCACTCCGCTCTATTTTTGGCTCCAGTGGTGTAAAGAGCATTCCCCTTATTATAGCCGAAAAACCGCTCTTTTTCAATCTCTTTACCCGGGCGAAAGCACTTCTTTTCCGGGCCATTTCTCTCTAGGATAGCCTCCATGCAGCCCGGCAAGCTTGTGCTCATCATCGGTCCCAGTGGCGTCGGAAAAAGCGTCATTTTGAAGGCGCTCAAAGAGCGTCATCCAGAGTACGTCTTTCCGAAGTCTGCAACCACCCGCGCTCGCCGTCAGGGTGAAGGGGATGAGCTGTATGCCTTCATTTCCGAAGATGAATTCACGCAGTGGATCGACGATGGAAAGTTCCTGGAATGGGCCCAAGTCCACAAAGGTGCACGCTACGGAACGCTCCGTTCGGAGATCCTGCCTGCCATCGAAGCTGGCAAGACCGTGATCCGTGAAGTCGATGTCCAAGGCTTTGAAAGCATTCGTGTGCATCCCGATTTTACGAACGACACGCATAAGCTGCTGACAATCTTCATTCTCCCGGAGAACAAAGAGCAGCTTGTTTCACGCATTAAGAACCGTGCCCCATTACCAGACGATGAACTCGCTCGTCGTGTCGCCAGCATGGAAGAAGAGCTTAAGCGTGCTGCATTGTGCGATGCGCAAATCATCAATAAAGAAGGCGCCATCGGTGACACCATTGCTGCAGTGGAGAAGCAGATCGCCTAGATCAAATCCTCATCTTCATCTGCTTCACCGCCACCAATCTGCTTGCGGCGTTCTTCCAAAAGCGTCTTTCCGACGATCGACGCGATAGCTCCACCGATGATGACACCTGCCACCATACGGCGGACTGTTTTGCTCACTTTCTTGCCCTTTGTACGCTTGGTAAAAGGTAGTCGCATTGAGGGACATACTGTAGTCCTTCGACTCCTCTGCGGGAAGGGTGGGAAGGCATTTTCGCTTGATATGAGTAAAAAATGTGTTCAGAAGTAGACAGCTCTAAAAGGCAGAGTAGTATCGCTGCATGCAGCCAAAAACCCAGATTGTGGGCATCCTGAATGTCACCCCTGATTCGTATTTTGATGGCGGGAAACATGTGACGAGTGAGGCAATTGCCGCTCGAGCCCTAGAACTCGCCAAAGAAGGGGCCGATATCATCGAAATCGGTGGGGAATCGACCGGTCCGGGATCACCGGATATTTCACTGACAGAGGAAACAAAACGCGTTGTGGAAGCACTTAAAGCAGTGCGTTCCGTCCTACCTGATCATCATCTTGCGATTGATACCTATAAGTCGGGAGTCCTGAGAGAAGCCAAAACATTCGGTATTCATATGGTCAACGATGTCACCGCTGGTCGGACTGATCCAGAACTTCTTACCGTTGCTTCTGGGCTCAACTGTCATGTGGTCCTGATGCATGCCAAAGATCCGAGCCCTCGAACAACACGTGATCTCAAAGAATACGATGATGTGGTGAAGACGGTTCGAGATTTTTTGATGGAGCGTTTCGCGATTGCGAAACAGGCAGGTGTCCAAGAGGAGAAGATTATTCTCGATCCTGGCCTGGGACATTTTGTCTCATCTGATCCGACATACTCTTTTGAACTCCTGCGTCGACTCGACGAGGTCACGCATCCGTATCCCTCCTTTGTCAGCCCATCACGAAAGTCGTTTCTTGCCGGCCCCAATAATCTGCCGGCAACAGACCGTCTGGAAGCCACACTTGGAGCAACAGCCATCGCCCTTGAACACGGTGCGCGTTACATTCGTACCCATGATGTCCTCGCGACGAAACGGCTCCTGGAAGGGCTCGCTGGATTCTTATGAGAACACGCCGATGACAATCTGAATCAAGACGACGCTCAAGAGTACAACGATCAAACCGATAATCGCACGGAAGATGATACCTTTCGCTTTTTCATTGTTACCTTCATTTGCCACGCTCAAGACCATGAGGAGACCCGCATAAATAATAATGCCGATCATCACAATGGCGACAAAGCCCAGCACGATGTTCACACGGAAGAAGATTTCCTGAATGAGAACATTGGGACGACGGTCTGCATAGAAGACGATGCGAATGACACCGATGAAAATGATGACAAGAATACCGCCGATACCATGCAGCACAGAGCGACGAACCGCTTGGTGAGCCGATTCACTGCCGAAGCTGGCAATGGCTCTAAATGCAGCCAAAATGATCGTAAACACCGCTACCGTGATCGCAAGCATTTCAAACCATTGTGCGATGCCCACGAGTTCAACGGTAACGTTGTCGTAATTTGGATTGACTCCAGTTCCGAACGTTAAGAGTGCTTGCTGCTCGTAAAACACACGCACCATCGTCGGTGCAAGACGCACGAGGAACATTCCCGTGATGATCGCAATCAGCGCACCTTTTGCTTTCTGCATGTACGATTCATCGCTGGTGCTCACGAGCGTGAGACCTGTGATGATGGTCGCAAATGCTCCGATAACAACGACGATCGGCATCACCGATCCTATTAATCGAATCAATAGATCGCGAGTGCACTCACCGCCGGACAAGGTGCAATACTGCATCTGCGCCGATGCATTCTCCGGGAAGGAGAACGCAAGAATGACGAGTAGAAGCCAAAGTTGATGCAAGCGTCGAATCATGATTAGACGAAAATATTGATGAGCGTATAACTTGCGATGACGATAATCAGCGAGATGATCGTTCCAGTGATGATTGTTTTTGCGCGATCTTTGAGTGATTCATCGACGGAGATAATGAGGAGAATACCCGCGACGAGAATCGCAATGACAGAGATCGCTGCGATGAGCTGTAAGATAAAGTTTGCTAGACCTACAAGTTCATTGATGATGATCTGCTGACCACCGTTTCCCGCATTCACTGCGCGGACACCGACGTCCGAGAGGAAGACGAGCACCACACCAACGATGTTCTGCACGATTGCCTTGCGTGACTTTTCCGCTGCGCCTTCTTCACCTTGTGAGGTGAGGAGACGGAACGCATGGAACACCAAGTTCAAAACCAGGATTCCTTCCACAATGCGAACCATGTAGGACGCCACATCTTCGATCGGAATACGCAGGAAG
>JALHMU010000072.1 GCA_022843885.1 Candidatus Peribacteraceae bacterium
GGAGTAGTGATCCGCAAAAACATTGTGACGCGGACTGATCAACGTTCCGGCTTTCTTGTATCCCAATTCTGAATTCCACGGCGATGCACCTGTGAAATCGAGTGCTGTTCCCCGGGCCGTCCAGACATTCGGATTGCGGACCCATGCAGTTGTATCACTGCCGCGCGTTGTGAAGAGATTTTTACTCTCATTATTTGCTGTGACACCTGCGATGCGTGTGTCGATTTGCTGTGTCATATCTGTAGCGAGATCTGTTATTGGTCCACACGTCGCAGCAGATGAGCTTGAAGAACTTGATGCAACTGTTCGGCAGACTCTCAACGTCGTGATATCTTCCATGTAATTTCGAAGTGCAATCAGATCCGTACCTGTCACCAGCCCATCTTGTGAAATATCCTGGGCCAGACAATTTGCAAGTGCCACGGGATCTGCGAGAGGAATTTTCGTCACTCGATTGATGCATATCTTCGGCTTTGTCGACTCAAACATGTAGTTGCGTTGAGAGAGCATGTCTGTTGCATTGATAAGGCCATCCTTGGAAATGTCCATGGTTTGGCATTTCGCAAACGCCAATGGATCGGAAACGGAGGCTCCGAAACGTGTAGTCACCGTCAATGACGTGCCGAGTGCAACCACGACAAGCAGGAAAACGAGGACTTTCAGGCGTTTGTGCATTGTATTTGTTTGTATGAGATTACTTTTATTATACCATTTTTTATATAAATTAGCAATGATGGTGGACGATACTGGATTCGATACCCGTAACCTTTACGAGTATGAATCGCACGCTCTAACTATCCGTTCTTGAAGCAAGAAGTCATTTTTATTCATTTTGTAATCTTTCAACTTCTGCGAGGCAGGAAGCATTCCCGTATTCTTTTGCAATTTCTCTAGCAAGGTTCAATGCCACGAGCATACATTTTTGGATTGTACTATCGTCTGGTTCAGCAGCCGCTTTTTCAGCTTTAACGAGATCAATATGAAATTGGCAGTTCATAGTAATAAGTTGTCCATATATTGCATCAATTTCTGCCGGCGGTTCTTCTCCTCGAATCATATACCCCGCGACTACTGAACCTACGTCCGATGTATGTCTTTTTATTTCCTCTATGCTTTCTGTCGGAGATTGTAAAAAGAGAAGTGCTTCTTCTATAATTTTTCTGTCGACCGGATCAGTGAGAATTTCATCTGTAAGGAGGTGTTGAATTTTGCCTGTCACACTTCCTGTATCAATCTGCTTCGGTTCAATTTCCTCAGAAGATTTGGCATGTAATTCATTGGTTTCATCGGGTCGAAGAGGGTTTATCATACAATTCATTTTACATTTAAAAGTTATTTTGTCAATTATGCTCGAATGGTGGACGATACTGGGTTCGAACCAGTGACCTTACGAATGTGAATCGCACGCTCTAACCAGCTGAGCTAATCGTCCATGTGTCCTGCGAGTAGTGGAGTACCAGCTGCCTGTCCGCCGTAGCCCGAAGGCGAAGGAGGAAGCTAATCGTCCAAATGCTGGCATAGTATAGAGAATCAGAGAAAGATGACCAGAACTCGTGTAGACTCTGCGCATGCCAAAGATCCACAAATCGCGCATTCTCTTTGAAGACGAGCATCTTTTGGCAGTCGATAAATTAAGCCGAGAATTGGTCGTGCGGGGAAAGGGAGAGATGCAGAAATTACCGCTCCTAGACTTCCTCCGTCAGATCTACGGACCTGACCTCAAGGCATTGCATCGTCTCGACTACGAAACATCTGGCGTCATTCTCTTTGCCAAAACAAAGGAGTGTTATGACCAGGCGATCGAACATGGAAAATTTTTTGATGATCAATCCGGTATCAAGAAGACGTATGTTGCCATCGTGGGCGGACGCATGACGGTGAAGAACGGGCTTATTACAAAACCATTACCAGCTCGTACCGATAAAGAGCTGCTGGAGTCAGTCACGAAGTACAGCGTTCTTGAAGTGTATGCGAATGCGAGTCTTGTCGAAGCGGAAATCACATCCGGACGACATCATCAAATCCGCAAACATTTCGCATCGATCAAGCATGCATTAATTCTCGATGATGAATATGGCGATTTCAAGCAGAACCGTCGTATGTCCCAATCCCTGGGCTTTAAACACTTTTTCCTGCATGCACGTTCCATCAATTTCAAGCACTTCATCACCGGAAAACCGATGCACATTGAGGCACCACTTCCGAAGAATTTTATTCTTGTCTTAAACAAGCTACGCAAGCGTGCATAGCGGACGTTCAAAGGGGCTGCTATTCTTGTGACCATGCGCGTCCTCTCTGGTATTCAGCCAAGCGGCCAACTCCATCTCGGAAACTACTTCGGTTCCATCGTTCCGAATCTGAAACTTTCGGAATCCGCCGATGAAAGTTTTTTCTTCATTGCCGATTTACATGCACTCACAACCGTACAAGATCCGGCAGTGCTGCATGAAGCGAGAAAAAATATCGTGCTGGATTATCTCGCATCGGGTTTTGACCCTGAAAAAACAATCATTTTTTATCAGTCAGATATTCCGGAACATGCAGAGTTAATGTGGATCCTCATGACCGTCACACCGATGGGACTTTTGGAACGTGCAGTCAGCTATAAAGACAAGACAGAAAAGGGCATCGCACCGAGCGTTGGACTGTTCACATACCCGGTCTTGATGGCAGCAGATATTCTGCTGTACCAAGCCAATAAAGTGCCTGTCGGCAAAGATCAAAAACAGCATCTTGAGATGGCTCGTGACATCGCTGCAAAGTTCAATAATGCGTACGGAGAAACATTCGTGTTGCCCGAACCAATCATTCACGAACACACGGCGATTGTCCCTGGAACGGACGGACAAAAAATGAGTAAGAGTTACGGCAATACCATTCCACTGTTCGGTGATGAAAAAATGATCAAAAAAGCGATCATGGGAATTGTCACAGAATCC
>JALHMU010000073.1 GCA_022843885.1 Candidatus Peribacteraceae bacterium
TATCAAGGAAACCACGACCGATCAACCGCTTGTCTTGGTCGTAAAACAAAACGGAATTCAGGTTCGGATTGGAAGCAGAGAGATCAATCCACAACTGCGTTGCATTGATCGGTTCATCGTTGGAGAAGAAACGACCTGAGACGAGAATTGGGGATGTTTCACCAAGCAATGCAAACTGCGATGTGACGTTCGTATCAGAACGCGTATCAAGTGCGCCCGTCGACGTCATACGTGATGAAGAAGACGATGAAGAACTCATCAAGGATGATCTGCTGCTGGAAGAACTGCTGCGTGAGCTTGAAGAAGACGAACTTCGACCGGCTTGTGCATCGCGGAGCTCATCAAGTTCACCATCTTGATATGCCAAGAAGTTCGCAGCCAAACGTGCCATCTCACCGCGTGTGATGGAGTCTGCAGCTTGCACACCTGGAATATGTAAATCGTGACGTGAAGCGTAGTTCAAATAGGGAACGTACCAATTTTCGCCATTGCCCGGAACAACCGGTGCATCGAATGCTTCTGCAACGACTTTCACTGCTTCAGCGTAATTGATCGGACGTGCAGGATTGAATCGCCAGTCGGTTTGCGCCACGCCGACGCGTGCATCACCTCGCACGATCCCAAGATCTTTGGCTCGGCAGACAAACGTTGTATACCACTCGTTGTCACCGACATCTGGAAAACAACGACGATTCGACGTACTGCTGCTGCTACGATCATCGATGAGTCCCATGTTCATCATACCGACGACGATTTTGACGAATTCCGCACGGTTCAGGACGGAATTCGGACGGAATGTTCCATCAGGATTGCCTTCAAGAACTCCTTCGCCAGTCAGAACGCTGATTGCGATACCTGTGGTGAGATCACGTGGGGAATCGGAGTATGGCAAATGCGACATGTCGTATTCACGAACGTGCACGCTGCTTGAACTGGAGCGGCTGGAAGAGCTCGAAGAACGTGAGCTGCTGGAAGACGAGCGAGAGCTGCTCGATGAGCTCAGGGGGCTGGAGCTGCTGCTCATACTGGAACTGCTCATAGAACTGGATGACAGAGCCGATGATGTACTCGAGGAACTACTCGACGAGCTGGAGCTCGATGACTGCGCAAAGGTGAGTGGAATCACCACAAGCGACAGTACTCCCGTCACTGCAACAGTGAAAAAAGTAGATGACTTCATAAGAAAATGAGTGGGAGAGGAGTAAAAGGGAAACAATACGACCCACAATGGTTCGTGTAAAGGAAATACGCAGGAAAATTGGATTAGTAACATGTCTTTACACACATCTTTTCCGCTGCCACTCTGGCTGCATGTCGCTTCAAGAAGAACTTCGGGAATTTCTCAAAAAACATGGGCGAATGTTGAACACGGATCTTGGACAACACTTCTTGATCGATGAAATGATTCTGGAAAAAATTCTGGAAGCCGCAGCGATCGACAAAAACGATCACATCGTGGAAATTGGTGCTGGTGTCGGCATTCTGACTCGTGAATTAACGCAGCGAGCAGCCAAAGTGACGAGTATCGAAATCGACAGCTCACTCTTGCCACTGCTCAAACTTTTCACGAAAAATCCCAAAAATCTGACCGTGATCGAAGCAAATGCACTGCAGGTTCCGATGCCGGATGGAACGTATTCCATCGTCGCCAATATCCCCTACCACATCACGTCACCGCTGTTACGACATGTGTTCTTGGAATCTGAATCTCATCCAAAATTTTTAACGCTCTTGATCCAGCGCGAAGTTGCCGAGAAAATTTGTGATGAGAAAGATGCAGGACTGCTCACAATCCTCGTCCGACTGTTCGGAACGCCGACATTTATCACCCGCGTGGCCGAAGATGCATTTCTCCCGCCGCCGAAAGTAGAGTCCGCCGTGATCAAGATCGAGACATACAAAGAACCGATCGCAACCAAGGAAGAAATCGAAAAAGTTTGGTCACTCGCAAAGCTCGGATTCTCACAGAAACGAAAGATGCTCCGCAATACCTTAGGCAGTCTCCCAGATGGCGACAAACTGCTACAGGATGCGGGAATCGAAGCCACTCGGCGACCACAAACACTCTCCGTCACGGAATGGCTCACCCTCGCACGACTCAGGACATAAACGGGCAGACACTTGGCTTCACCTTCGGCCTGGCATTCATCACAACCATCTTCTTGTTGCGCTGGTTTCAGATGTCCGAGTATCCACCACTCGTGTGGTCGGTGATCGGAATGCTGACAATGATTGTCTTCGGATGTTTTGTGCTGCGGTTTCGATTGGTCGCCGCACTCCTTCTGGCAGGAACACTGGGAATCAATGCCGCATTCTTTTCTGTGATGCGCACAACACATAGAGAAACTGCCACCAGCATCGAACATTTCGCGGTTGAGGAACGCGTTACAGTGAAAGGAGTGATCTCAGAAGAACCGGACATTCGCCCGATGCAAACCAAGTACACGATCGCAGCCGAAGAACTCGTGATCGATGCTGAACATATAGTCGCTGTATCAGGACAAGTACTCGCATCCGACTACAATGGGTGGCCGGAGTTTCACTACGGTGATCGCGTGTCTGTCACCGGCATTTTGGAGCGCCCGGAAGTGATCGAAGACTTCGATTACGGCGCATATCTCAGCCTCAAAGACATCTATAGCCTCATGAATCGAGTGAATGTCACGAGAGAGAGCGAAGGCCATGGGCATCCGATTCTCGCGACCATGTTTCTGATGAAAGCACGCTTCGAATTACAGATCGCACAGGTGTATCACGAGCCACATGCATCATTCTTGATGGGACTCCTGACCGGATCACGTCGTGGACTCCCCGATCATCTATCAGAAGATCTGAAAACAACGGGGCTGACGCACATTGTCGCA
>JALHMU010000074.1 GCA_022843885.1 Candidatus Peribacteraceae bacterium
GCATTTCTAAATGCCGCCACCCAGGGATCGGGGCCGTAGCTCAGATGGGAGAGCGCTGCAATCGCACTGCAGAGGTCAGGGGTTCGATTCCCCTCGGCTCCACCAGGGGTTTTTGAAATGGCGCGCTTTTGTACAGGAGCAGGCATCGGCGATTTGAACCCGAACGCCTAAGCAATGCCGTGAACGCGCTGACTATGGTTGACGTGGCAGATCAGCTTGCAGTGGGCAGTGGCGGGGATGCACCGGGTTATTCTGGGACAGCCTCTACGCCGCATTCCAATAAGCGATAGTCTTCGCGAGGTAGCTGTCGAAATTCGCCGGCGAAAGTGCGTCGGGCCTACTGTCCGCGACTAGTGGGGTGATGCCGTTCGCGCACAACAAGGTCGCTTTATTCACTTCGCGAAGATGACTTAGACAGTTGGCTACGGTGTTGACGAAAGTAACGCCGTATTTTTCCATCGGGACGTTCCAGAGCATCCCTTCGATGTAATACGACGAGACAAGGTCCTCGCTGATGATGTTCTCGTTGATCATGCGATTACGCATATTCTTGAAGATGCGCGCAGTCGGCTTAAACCAATTATTCGTGGCTGAGCTCTTGGCGGCGCAGTTCTTGTAATGTTGCTTTGGGTAATTGACGATCCACAGCCCGTTGGCAGTTTGGAAACGGATACCGGGGTGGAAGCTGGTATCGCCTGGAAAAGCATAGCGGTAGTAGTGGCGGTGATCGGTGCAGGCCAAAATGTCCGACTTGCGGCGGCTGCCACTGCCTTGGAGAATGATGGTCTTTTTACCCATGTGGACTTCGCCATAGCCGTAGTAGCTGCCAAGCCAGTTGAACAGCTCGATCTTAAAGGGGCCGCATGCCGACGTGACGCCAGCAGTAAGCTCGTCCATGTAACGGTTCTTTTGATCCTGGGGCAGGTCGTCGATGTTGTAACCCCAAGTGTCGGATGAACAAGCCACGATGTCGACGTCGCCAGTGCCGTAGACGTTAGTGACGTTCTTGTACGATCCCTGCAAATGCACTTTGAATGTTCGCTTCCCGAAGTAGGGAGCTTTCGTGCTTTCCAGTACGTTTTTTACGGAAGCATAAGTGTCCGTGAACTGCTGCGAGGATGGGTGGTTTGCCCACGTGTTGAGTTGTGTCTCTGAAAATGCCACGTCCAAATCCTCAGGCGAATAATTCATTGAGCTGTTGTTCGTATTCGCGGACACAGGCGGCCCCGCGTCTGCGCAGCAAATTCAGCTTTTCGGGATCTCGCTCAAGAAGGTCGGTTGCCATCTCAGGTTCGGTAAAGGCTTGGTCGATCCGTATGATTTGTTTAGCGAGGTCGCGGTATAGCACCTTGCGAAGCTGCTCCATCGACTGGGTGTTAATCTCTAATGTGTCCTGGAAGAACTTCATGCCGGGATACTTATTTGCGTACCAGGTGGGATTCAGTGGATTGCGCTTGGGGGTGCGGTATCTGCCGACGCCAATGCTCAGAACCCGTAGCTTTTCCGGAGGCGTTTTGAGCGCAACCAAGCCGTCAATGATCGCATACAGGGTTGGGTTGTTGGCGCAGAAGCCTCCGTCGATAAGGACGAAATTGTCCTCGTTGGGCGGCTTGATGATCTTCTTCTTGAAGAATGGATAAGCTGAGCAAGATGCTTGGACTGCATCAGACACGGCGCATCCCCATCCAGGGACGAAGTTTTGCGGGAGCGTATAGCTTTGGTTGGTGTTGCTCTTGAAGATGCGCGGAATTTTGGTGTCATAGTTCGTGGCGACGATGCCCACATCTGTCTTGAAATCAGTGAAGCCCTTCTTTTCAAATATAGTGTCGGCGAGTAAGGTCAATGCGTTAGATTTCCTTTTCGGTAGCAGCGGCTTCATGATCTTTGGAACATGCTCTTTGTAGAGCTTGTAGATGTCATCGACCTTATAACCGAGTGCCAGTAGTGCTGCGATGATGGCGCCGGTACTCGTACCGAAAATGAGATGGAAATGGTCGGAAAGAGGGCCTCCACCCACCATTGTTTCGACTTCGCGTAGTACCCCAAGTGTATAGAAACCTTTGGCGCCACCCCCGTCGAGGCTCAGAATGCGAAAGTTATCGGTACCGGTGGCCACGTTCAGTCCTTGCGAATTAGCGGACGTGTGATCTTAGCAAATACAGCAAGAGGGAATTCCACGGACGTAGCTTTTTGCACTGCATTTTTCCTGATGGCCCTTGTCGTCGAACCATCCACGACAAGACCCAGTCGGATAGCTTTAGCCGTTGAGGACGCAGATCGGTCGAGCGGCTTTTGTAGAGCCGCCAACCCTTTTGAGAGATCCTAACCCGAATAGCTCACGACGCGCTAAAACCGCTTTCTCTGCGCAAGAGTACCGCGGCAGCGCCTCAAACGCCGCCGCGGCTTGGTGGCGGGTTTTGCTTTACGTGCGGTCGAGGTTCATCACTTTGGTCCAGGCCTTGATGAAGTCCTGCTCGAACTTGGCGCGGCCATCGTCGGCTGCGTAGACTTCGGAGAGCGCGCGCAACTCCGAATGTGCGCCGAAGATCAGATCGACGGGCGTGGCCGTCCACTTGGCTTTGCCTGTTGCGCGGTCCTGTCCTTCGTAGAGGCCCTCGGTCTTGGCCGACTTGGTCCACTTCGTCGACATATCCAGCAGGTTGACAAAATAGTCGGCGCTCAA
>JALHMU010000075.1 GCA_022843885.1 Candidatus Peribacteraceae bacterium
TGCTGACCGTGAAAGACAGAATCGAATCTTGGTCGAGAGCTACTTTGCGGTTCGACTCAAAGATCGCTTCATATGCATCGATCGGCTTCAGACGACCGTCGGCCATCGCAATATAGGCATGTTCAAGCGATTCATAGCCAATCGACTCCAAACCGTTATGAATGCTCTTGCGATCAAATTCTTCAATGAGCCCGCGTCGTTTCTCGGCCATGACTTCCTCAAGCAAATGTTTGCCGCTGGCATATTTTTTCAATTCGGATTGCTGTGACAATGCTTCGCGAATTTTCGCAGTTGCAAATCCGGTTTTGGTCCATTGCAACCAATCACGTTGGACTGTCGCACGTTTTCCAAGTTCCACATCCACCGAATCACCTTGAGACAATGGAAAAGAGAATTGCACGATGCGTCCGTTCACTTTGATATTCTTCAGACGCAAGGCTTTGTCATGGAAACAGTAGAACGCACCATCGAGTGCGGTTGATCCCGCCGGAAGGAGCACCGTGTGGTCACCAGTTCCATGAATGACCATCGATTCACCCAAGATATCGCTCTGTAAGCTGGTCCAGAAATCTTCACTGCGTTCTGCCGTATCCTGCGATAACGACTGAATGCGCTGGGTCCATGGGAGATAATCCGTCACACCTTGCGATTCACCGCTGAAGCAGTACAAAGAAATACCTTTACGGGCGTAATCCTGCATCTCGGACGTACGGATTTTGCAACGTACGCGTAAGCCGCCTTCCATGATGATGGTTGTATGTAGTCCTTGATAGCCATTGATACGTGGAGAGTTGATGTAATCTTGGAAGGAAAGAATTTCACGTTTCCATATCTGATGCAGTGCCCCGAGTGTCTGGTAACACTCGCCAATATCTTTACAGAGGAACACGATGGTTTGTGATGTGACTCCTGTCACGATCGTATCTTCCGCAGCGAGCTGATCTTGCAGCGAATGCCATGGCTTGTCTTCCTGTTGCATGTTGAGAGGCAAATCAGGAAAACGGCTGAGCAAGTTTTGCTTTGCACGTTGAATGACAGGAATTGAATTTTCTTTATTTCGCAGACGCAATGCAGACAGTTTAATGAACAGTTTTTGATCAAGAATATTTAAGCACAATGCTTCCAGATCTTCTTGTATGTCCTGCATACACAAACGATCTGCGATTTTGACGTAGACGTTCATCGTTTCTTCAGCGAGGAGTTTTTGTTTCTCTTCTTTCAGGGCTGAGGCCGTACGCATGTTGTGCAAACGATCCGCAAGTTTGATCACCATGATACGAACGTCTTTCTTCAGCAGCGTGAACATCTTACGCAGCGTCTCGATACGCTCGTCCATACTCGGACGATGAATGAAATCTTCCGCCGCGAGTTTCGTCAAACCATCGATCAAATCCGAGACGTCATCGTTAAACTCAGCACGAATTTCTTCGAGTGTGATCGGCGTATCTTCCACCGTGTCATGCAGGAGTGCGGCAATGATCGTATCCGGGTCTGCTCCCAACGCGATCACGGTCTCGGCGACGCGGATCGGATGTGTGAAATATGGCTCACCGGAGATGCGTTTCTGCTTTGCATGCACCTTTTCCCCGAGCTGGAATGCACGGTGGACCCGGTCGATGTCAGGACCAGAAAGATGCCGCAAATGACTGGCAAATGCTTCCCACTGCATAATGATTTGGTATTTTACTCTCTTTTTTTCAGATTTGCGAATTTTATACAGCCCTTCTCTTAGCCAAGAATGGACCGTATGTAGGCTTTCACATTTGAGAAAATTTCATGGCTTTCATCCAACTTTTCGGCTTCTGCTAGCGTAAACCACTGCATTTTCTCACTTTCTGCTTCCGCAATCGTAATAGCTTGGGCTTCATCGAGGGGCTTTGCGACAAACAAAAAATCCATGTGCTGATGCGCAGGTTCGCCTCGTTCAACGCTTTCCGGAATTTCCTCGAGCAACATCGCAAGTGGCTTGATCAACATACGGCCTTCACTCGCGTCGTTCGCAAACAAATCCGACTGGGTATCGCCGATAATTTCCACATCGAGTCCGGTTTCTTCTTTGCATTCACGACGAGCCGTTTCCTCGGGTGTTTCATCAGGATCAACGTGCCCTCCGGGTGGCATCCATCGTTGCAAACGCTTATGCCACAGCAGCAGAGTGCGTTTTTGAGAATCGACGATGAAAGCTGTGGCAGTGAAGTGACGTTGCATCGAAATGAGTGTATCATTCTCAGACACTTCCTCATCCCTATTATGGTTCTGATTCAAGACAATTCATCGCTTCCCATCGGCGCGCATATTCCACATTTCACACTGCCGTCCGTCGACGGACTCACAGTCGAAAGTCAGAAGATTAAAGATCCGGTCCTGGTGGTCATCTTTACCTGTAACCATTGTCCATATGCGATCGCGTATGAAGACCGCATCATTGCATTAGCTGAGGAGTTCGATGAACAGGGCGCACAGTTCGTGCTTATCAACTCCAATGACTCAACCAATTATCCTGCCGATTCCTTCGAAGCGATGAAACATCGTGCGCAGGAAAAGAAATTTCCGTTCCCATATTGTCATGATGAATCACAGGAGGTTGCAAAAGCATTCAACGCTCTCTGCACACCGCATTGTTTCGTCTTCGATCGTCATCGTGTTCT